>JAUZPH010000534.1 GCA_030706065.1 Bacillota bacterium
AACGCCTTTAAAACTCTTCGATATGCCGCTTTCATTAATTCCTCCGGCATTAAACAACGGATTGTCCGCTGTAGGTGAAGCACTTACCTGCACATTAAAATCGCCAAAGTTCCCTTTAACTTGTGCAGAAAAGGTGCCGAGTAGTGCCTTGACAGTTCCCATGGATGCCACCAGAAGCGCTGCACTTATGGCTACGGAGATCAACAGCAGAAAGGTTCGTCCTTTTTTTTCTGCCATGGACCTCAGCAAATACTTGCTGAATACATTCATTACCAATACCTCTCTCTTTCTATAAATCTTTACCTTATTTAGAATAACTACCAACATTTCAAATTATACCCATAAAAGATTAAAATAACATTAAAGGAACCTTAATCTTTCCTTAATTTCACATTATATAGAACCAAAAAATCTATTATATTCTGCTCTCGCAAAAATCCGTGAAGATTGGATATTTTCTCAGGCGAATACTAAAGGTTTATATTTCCGCATCTATAGTTATTCCTTAAGACACTCTTTTGCCTACAAAAGTAAAACAAAAATCCACAGCAGCTCTTAACTAAATGCTGTTGTGGATTGATTTATAGTATTCCCTTCTCGAGCAGCTTGTCCTGTATGTTGACGCAAGCCTTATGTATAAAGGCTTCTGTTTCCTCCGGTGTAAGATAAGGATATTCCCTGTCCAAATTTCCTTCAATGCTCTTATAAAAGTTCGTTATGTATTTTATCTGTTTTATCATTGCCGTCTGCGAATAGTAATCCAAATAGTCGTTGGGAAACCCTTCTATTTCAGAAAACACCTTAAAGACATAAAAATCCGGATGATTCTTAAGGTAGAGATGATCTATATCATACCAGTCCTCTTTCATTGTCCATATAAAATTTTTATCCTTTTCAAACTCTTCAGCATATTTTTCGAATTTAGGCCTGCTGATCTGCTTGGTAAATTCTATGTCTGTAAGGAGATGCAGGTAATATCCAATATAAAAGGAATAGGCTTTTCTGCTTAAGCTTCCGGGATCAGACAGATATCTGTTATAAAAGGCTTCGCTGTCAATACTGCTCTTCTGTCCTGTAACAGACCAATGGGTTACGCTGCCCGGCGGATTAAAGGCGCTCCAATCTTCATTTGGTTCTCCGCAGTCCGGCCCGATATTCCCTACAATAAATTCCTTCTCCTCAACATCTAATTTATCAACAAAATAATCTGCGACTCTGAAATGACTTATCCATGTAGCCATATGCCTTCCCCCTCTCTGTCACTTCTAAAATTATACACTTTTTCCCTTGCCTGGACAACAAATTCCGTTTCATAAGGTTTTCCATTCTGCCTTGACTTGTTTTCCTCGGCTTATATATAATTACTTTATATTGGTTGTATTGAATAAAAATACATAAATTATTATATTGGGGGCTATAAAATGATTTTATCAAAGAAAATGGAGGGGCTGTCTTCTGCTGTTTTCTCTGTTCTTAGCAAGCGGAAGATGGAATTGATAGCCGGAGGTGCCGATGTCATCGACTTTAGTATAGGAACTCCGGATATACCGCCTTCTCAAAGAGCAATTGAAACCCTGATAAGAGAATGTGGTAAAATTGAAAATTACAAGTATGCCATAAATGATACCGATGAAATGGTACAGGCTGTGATAGGCTGGTACCAAAGGCGGTATGGTGTTGAGCTTCAGGAAAACGAGGTGGTTTCGTTGCTGGGGTCCCAGGGCGGTTTTGGGGAAACTGCTCTTGCTCTTATAAACCCCGGAGATGTTGTGCTCACTCCGGATCCCGGCTATCCCATATTCACTGTAGGCCCGCTGCTTGCAGGTGCGGAAATTCACCGGCTTCCGCTTTTGAGGGAGAATAACTATCTCGTAGATTTTGATTGCATCGATGAGGAAACTGCTGATAGGGCAAAGTTTATAATAGTATCCTACCCTAATAATCCGACTTGTGTCACAGCCCCAAGGGACTTTTATATCAGACTTGTGGAATTTGCAAAGAAATATGACATAATAGTACTCCATGACAATGCTTATAGTGAATTGATATTTGACGGTTCCATCGGAGAGAGCTTTTTAAGTATTCCAGGTGCAACGGATGTGGGAATTGAATTCAACTCTCTTTCCAAAACCTACAGCATTCCCGGATGCCGCATTGCCTTTGCCGTGGGCAACAGTACCATAATTGAGGGATTGAAGACCTTGAAATCCCATGTGGATTACGGAATGTTTCTGCCTTTTCAAAAGGTTGCCGTAGAACTCCTTAACGGTCCTCAGGATTATGTTGAACTGGTACGGGATACTTATAAAAGTAGGGGCGAATTGCTGGTCAGCGGGCTGAGCAGGATTGGCTGGAATATAGACAAACCCGCTGGCAGTATGTTTGTCTGGGCGCCGCTGCCCTCCAATTATACATCCTCATTCCAGTTCACCATGAATTTGATGGACAAGGCTGGTGTCATAGTAGTACCGGGCAGCAGTTTTGGCCCCCGTGGAGAAGGCTTTGTAAGAATTGCGCTGGTTCAGCAGGAAGACAAAATAATTCAGGCTGTGGAAAATATAAAAAACAGCGGAATTTTGAACTATAACTAATGGCCGGTTCGGTTTAGAAAGGAATTTATACTTGGATACGCGAAAAATCTTTACAAACAAAAAACTGATTATTATTCTGTCCACCTTTTGCTGCCTTTTATGGGGCAGCGCCTTTCCCGCAGTAAAAATAGGATATGCATGGTTTAATATATCTGCCGACGATGTACCTTCAAAGCTGGTGTTCGCTGGCTTAAGGTTTACATTCTCGGGAATTCTTGTTCTACTCACTGCGGTGGCAGCAAAAAGAAATATATTTTCTCTTAACAGAAAAAATATTAGACAACTTATATTGCTGGGTGTGACCCAGACAACTCTGCAGTATATATTTTTCTATGTAGGCTTGGGCTACACTACCGGAGTGAAGGGATCCATAATAGACGGTACAGGGACCTTCTTCAGCGTAATACTGGCCCATTTCATATACTCAAATGACAGGCTCAATTTCAACAAGGTTCTGGGCTGTATTTTAGGCTTTGCAGGAGTGCTCGCCATAAATTTCAGTACAGACTTACTGCA
>JAUZPH010000535.1 GCA_030706065.1 Bacillota bacterium
ATTAGTTTTCAGAAGCAAAATAAAACTTGTCTATGGAAGCCTATGGTAGTAGTGTGGAAAAGCGAAATATCTTTACAGCTAAAACTATTGCTATGTTCCCAAGCTGTGGTAGGTGATAATTGGGACAACCTAAAATGTCTGGTTCATAATCAAATGGCTGTCCATGAAAATCCACCAACTACTATTTTTAAACATAGCTTTATTCTGGGTTGCGCTCATATAGCCACTATCACAAATAGCTTTAAATGAAATATTCGTATAGATTAAAGACCATACAGATTTGCACTTGTGCTAAAGGAAAAAATGCCCGGTGTAAAGTCCACCAGGCATTTAGCGTATAAGATTATTTGATTAATGGTATAGTAACACTCTCGTCCTGGTGTACCTGATAGGCGAGTGAATCACCGGGTGTGATGTTGTAACTGTCGCCTTGAGGCGGTGCGGGAAAAATATAGGCCCTATGAATTTTATTTCCCTCCCGTGTAAAATTTTCAAAGTTTACAACATCGATAATGTCTCCTTTTGAGTTTGTTATTGTAGGCTCAAGCTCATAGTCCGGTGGAATAAGCTCTGCAGTAAAGGTTACTTTAATGGTGTTTGAATCCCGGACTACCTGATCTACTGTAAATGATGAACCGCAAGAGCGCTTCAGTGTTTTACCCTGCGAGTCATCAAGAGGAATAGCCATCAATTTTTGCTCCCCATTAGGAAGTGCAGAACCTGTAAAAGGTACTACAGTTACAGATGAGGGGATATTTCCAACCCTGGCATATTCCAGTATCCCTGTAGATGCGGGGCGCATACTGGAAAAGTTTTTAAATATGAGAGGAAGTTCCCTGCCATTTTCATCAAACAATTGAAAGCCTAGATCCAAAGAGTTTTGCAAATCCTGAGGTTGTGTAGTATCGTCAGCTTTGACAATCATTAGAACCTTGGTGGGAGTAAAGGAAATCCTGGTTATCTTTGCCTTGCCGCTAGGAAAATCTATCTCAGTGTTCGGAGTAAAGGTTTTACTTGCCATTGCTGTTTTAGACTTATCCATATTAAGGTGGAAACTCCAACTATCATCAGATGTCATGCCATTTCTATATCTGAGAAGAATATTTAAATCCATTTTAATCTTATCCGGGAAAGCATCGGTAACATTGGCTGACAGGATAAAATTGCATGTATTTGCATCAATGAACTTTCCGGCGAAAATACTGTCGAAGTCAAAGGACTTCATATTCTCTATAGTTTCACTGGATTGTAAAAAATCATTATCGCTCAGTTTATTCTTTAGATCTTCTCCCTTAAGAGTCATAATAATTGTTAATGAGCTTTCATCAAAAATGGTGCCGTCTACAGATATTGTAATACCGCTGTTTGTTACAGCCTGATTCTGGCTGACAACATATTTCTTCAGATCAGGGTCACTATTATAAAGACCTGTAAATATATTAAGCATCGGAGCCTTATCCGGATTAAAATGACTTGTACCCTGACCACTGTTGAAAATGCTGAGAAGCTGGTCAGCAATGGGGATGTTATAACCCAAGGAATAGGCTCCTGCTATTGAACCGGCAAGTATAATGAAAGCCAGTACTGCAGCGGCAAGATGTTTTCCTGCAAAAATCCTACCTGATTTAGCGGAAGACTTTCTTGGCTTTAATCCTGCCGTAAGCTTATCTAAACCGGAGGCTATTCTTTCCGGCATCACAAAGTCATCTTTATCTATTAATTCCCGCAATACATCGGACATAATTTATTCCTCCTTTACCTTTAATTCTTCCTGAAGTTTTGTTCTTGCCCTGGATAGTCTCGATTTCACTGTACCTTCAGGGATACTCAGGATGTCTGCAATAGCCTTTACAGGCATATCCTCGTAATAGAAAAGAACAATAACAAGCCTCAGGTCCTTTTCCAGCTGCATAATGGCACTTTTGACATCCGGATTTTCATAGCGGTCCTCCGTTGAAGGATTTGCATCCTCCAGGTTAACAACCTCCAGGTGTTTTTTTGTCTTCTTTAAAATATTGTAGCTTTCATTGATGACGATTTTGATAAGCCAGGTTTTGAAAAAAGAAGAGTATTTTAATTTGGAGATACCCTTATATGCCCTTAAGGTAGCCTCTTGAAGAGCGTCCTCAACATCGGCATCGTTCTTCAATATCGAATAAGATATACGGTAGATAGTATTATAGTTCTCCCTAAGTAAATTAGAGAAAGCCGTCTTGTCACCCTTCATGGCATTTTCGATGCTGCTCTGTGAAACGCTGTCAACAACCCGTACATTTGTCAGTTCCACCTGATTATTCCCCCTTTTCTATCAGGATGTTTGTAAACCGGTTTACAAACATGAATATTCCTTTGTACTTTCACTTGTTAGACTATCGATAGAACTAGTCTGGTTCACGCATAATTACAAAATATGTATTTAAATTATTATACAGTCAGTGATTGTCGAGTACAACCAGTATAGGATATTTATGGAGGAATTTTAAAGGATTTATTGAATATATAAGTAATCGGATGAACAGGAGAAGATTTTAATGGATAAAAAACTGGAGGATTACCTCATATACAGCATCTACGGAATAATGGCGGCGGCGCTGATATTTACAGTGTTCAATAATATAAACAGTCCGTGGATGATATTGCTGTTATCCGCTGCATTTTTTCTGCTTTTTACAGTGGGTTATGTTGCTGTTGACAGAAAGGACAAGAAAAAAAATAGCCTTGTACTTGCAGTAGAACTCCTTTTGGTTTGCCTGATCGGTCTATCGGATAAGGGGGGAAGCTATGTTGTTTTCTTCTACTGCACTATATTAATGGTAGTAATAAATAGGGGACGGGGAATTGGTCTTATAGCAGCTTTCGTAAGTTACATTGCTCATGTTATCGAATTATTCATTATGCATTCCGGTGAACCGTCATGGAGTATTACCTTGAAAAGCCTCTATGATGTCCTTGGATTCTCAGTAGCATATACCGCGGCAATTATGCTGAGGTATGTAATACAGCAGAATTCAGAACTTACCCGGGTTTCAGGGGAATTGAGGCTTAAGACCCTCGAACAGCAGCAGACCTATGAAAAGCTGCTTCAGGCCAACAAGGATCTGGAG
>JAUZPH010000536.1 GCA_030706065.1 Bacillota bacterium
ATGGAAAATAAATGTGCCTAAAATAATACTCATGGGAGCACCAGCATTGATTTTTTTCCTTTACTATTTCATTTCAATATGGAGCAGCCAATTTGTCCAAAATGTGAAGGCATACTCTCTTCATGTTTTCGCTAATTACCCTCCAACTCAATATTACGCTCCGTTGCTGCATTTAATTTTTGGCTATTCCATAATTACTGCCTTATATAAAAGTAATGATGAGATTTATGTCAGGTCACGGATTAATAGTGCAGTTACATCAGTTGAAAATTTGATAAGGAAGCTTATCGGCAGCATTAAGAGGTACCCCTGGAGGGCAGGCATTGTAATAGCCTGCACAATCCTCTGCGTAGCCATTTTTGTCAATTCAATATTTTACAGAAAGATAGAGGATATAGCAGGAATAAATTTTGATATTATTACATCAATAGAGCTTTCCTACAGGGGAACAATTAAAAACCCTGAAGAGGTAAAAGAATTTACAGATATGCTTCGAAAAAGTATTTTACGGAAGACGGTATACAAATATGATACCAACGGATATTTTCTGACGGAACCTCCACTGGTTACATTTTTTTATTCCAACGATAGAATATTATTTCGTATATATTTTAAAGGTAATTATGTGTCAATCACTAATTCGCAGACAGACTATTCCAGTGAATATGAAATAAAGAAGGACAGTATAAGCATTGAAAAGCTGGAAAGGCTTGTAGATTCGTGGAATTAGGAGAAAGAAGAGATTAATAGGGAGGGATAATATTGAACAAAACAGCGTTATTTCTTAAAAGGACAGGTATTGTGCTGTTTGTTGTTTCTACTATTATATTTGGAGGCTGCAGCAGAAAGCAGGCAAATGGTAGTACTATGCCAGTTGCCAGCGAAGGGATATCAACGGATGTTTATTATACTTCCGATGGCTGTGAGGCAGCATTAAGCGGCAATTACATGGTGGTAATGGGAAATGGCCTTAAAATAATTGACTTGGCTGCTAAAAAGGTTATTAAAGAGCTTGAAATACCAGACCGTTATATAGGAGAATTTGATATATCCGGTACAAAGGTTGTGTGGTCTGCTTTCAGCAGCAAAGAGGAGGCAGGTAAGGATCCGGGCTTTGATGAAACTGCTGATACAAATATATTTTTATATGATATAGCTGCCAATAAGACAAGCCAGATAACTACAAATAAAGCCGGACAGATAAGTCCCAGGGTGAGTGGGGATTATATAGTTTGGCAGGATAACAGAAATGACAGTGTAAAGGATATGAATCCGGAGTGGGATATATACCTTTATAAAATATCTTCCGGCGAGGAAAAGCTGATAACTACAGCGCCGGGCATTCATACTAATCCAAGAATCAGTGACAATATAGTTGTATGGGAGGACGGAAGGAACTTTAAGGGACAGAAGGAACTGAGATGGGGAGGGAATGTACCTGAAAATAATACAGACATATATATGTATGATATCAAGGCAGGGAAAGAAGAACCCGTAGCGGCCGGGCCTCTTCAGGAATGCAATCCCACAATAGGTGGAGGATATATTGCCTGGGAAGATCGAAATACGAATAGTATTGCAGCGGAAATTTACCTGTACGATATAAGCAAAAAAGCGAAGATAAGGGTTACCGACGATAAGTTTAGCCAGTATGACCCAAAGCTATTTGGCAGATATTTGGTATGGACAGATGAAAGAAACGGAGGATCTGCCAATGATGTTATTATGGATGGAAAAGAGCCCAATTCAGATATATTCCTCTATAATATCGATGATAAAAAGGAATATTTAATGACAGGGAAAGAGCCGCAGATACAGCCTGCAATATCGGAGAATTATTTGGCTTATGTTGTTTCAAGGCAGGTCAACCCCGAGATACAGGTGATTAAGTATAAGTAATAACTTTATGCAAATTGATATGAAGAGAATACAATGCCAGTACTATGCAGACAAATTACGATGGATCATCATTCTGATTCAGTGTTGAAGGACCTGAGGATAAGGCAGGCAATCATAGCGTAATAATGTTTAATATTGTAATGCAAGGCAGTATGTTGTATAATGAAATGTAAGTTTAGTACAATTCATACAAGATAAGTCAGAAGCAAGCATAGCTGCTTAAGAGTGTAATTGAGGGGATCCTAAAGGATTCCCTTTAAAAAACTCTGCATTATAGGTACAGTCCTGTAGTGGGCGGCAATTAAAAATATTATAGATGTATTTAAGTAAGGAGAAGAATATATGGTCAATAAAGATATATGGAAAATTGCCATGGAACAGTCTGCGGTAGATTTCAATTGTTCCGTTGATGCTTTTTTGAATGAGGGAAATACTGTTGTTTTATCAAGACTGAATGAAGGACGAAAAAAATGCTATAAAAAACCCATGTTCTGCAGCATGGCATTTTATGGCGGCGGATTGATTGCTTCTGTGGATGAAAGGATAAACGATTTTATAGAAGGCTTTGTCGGCAGGCATCCAGGATACCGGTGCTTTGATACACCACAGTTAATTGTATTAAACCGGGAGCTTGAAAGGTATGGTAAATGCGTATGCCATATTGCGGAATTCTTTCTTCCTGATTTGAAAAAACAAGTTACAATCAATGATAGTATCGAAGTAAAGATATTCTCGGAAGAAGAAATCCCGTCATTGTATAAGGATGACAGATTTCATATGGCCCTGGGCTATAGTAGTAAGGGTGATAAAAAAGACGTTCTGGCAGCAGTGGGATACATTGATGGGAAAATAGCAGGAGTTGCCGGTGCCAGCAATGACTGCGATACCATGTGGCAGATAGGTATAGATGTTTTGCCGGAGTACAGGCGGATGGGAGTGGCGTCAACGCTTACAAAATTTTTGACAGACGAAATAATAAGATATGGAAAAGTACCATACTATTGTACAGCCTGGTCTAATATTGCATCAAAAAATAATGCCACCAAATGCGGATATAAAACTGCGTGGGTGGAAATGGCTGCCGTTGATACTGCTGATGCCATGAAGATGATAGGTGAGCAGGCAAGGTAATCATAATTAGCCGTGTTGAGCCGGCGCAGGTGGAACAGGCACTTTATCCAGG
>JAUZPH010000537.1 GCA_030706065.1 Bacillota bacterium
AATTATGGTAAAATTATAGCTCAGCCATTCCGCTTCGGCATAGACTCTGTCTCTTGTTACTCCAGGGGTATCCTGAACAATGGAAATCCTCCTGCCGGCAAGCTTGTTGAATAATGTGGACTTGCCCACGTTTGGCCTTCCAACTATAGCTACTATCGGTTTTGCCATACCTTATTCCTCCTTACTGTTATTGTTTATTATATCAATCAGATCCTCGCCGGTATATTCACATATTAATATATCTCTCTGCAAGGTATCCTTCATTTGATCAAGGGTAATATCATCCAAAAATACTTCCTCTCCGCTTTTCATCATGTTGACTGGCAGTATAATCTTTCCGGACCCCAGGTCTTCCTTCAGTTGTTCAATTATATCTCCTCCGGTTAACAACCCTGCTACAGTTATAGTCTCTCCAAAAAAACGGTTTACAATTTTCTTAACCTTTATATTTATTCTGTTATTCTTTGCCATTATAGTATTTGCCATCCTTAAAATCTCTTCATAGGCCAGGGCGCCGGTGGCAAAGGTAAACTCACCGCTTATATCCGTTCTAAGCTCCGGCAGAGTACTTTCAATGCTGTCTCTCAGGAACCTTATCATACCTATTCCGTCTTCCAGCTGTTCAAAGGCTGAATAGAATTCTGATGATGGAATCTTTTCCCCGGAGAGTACATAAAATTCGTCTGAAAGCCTTATAAAAGGCTCTCCGATTTCTTTTATATACTTTTCCTGAAGAGCTCTGACATTATCTATCTCTTCCTTTGCCGTTTTCCCGTTGTAGAGAGTCACATTGTAGAGGCCCTCACGGAATTTTGTAGAGCCCACCGGTACCGCAGCTACATTCTGCACTGCCGGATACAGCTTATATAGGTCCTCAACGGTCTTTATTAGCTCTTCTCCGTTATTTACACCGGGAACACAGACAATCTGGCAGTTCATAGTTATATTCGCCGCAGCCAGTTTTTCCAGCCTTTCATATACATTGCCCGCAAACCTGTTGTTCAGCATCTTCTTTCTTAGTTCAGGATCCGTGGTGTGTACCGAGATGTTTATAGGGCTGATCCTGTAGCTTATAATCCTATCTATATCGCTGTCCTTCATATTTGTCAGCGTAACAAAGTTTCCCTGAAGGAAGGACAACCTGGAATCATCGTCCTTAAAATAAAGGGTTTCCCTCATACCGGGAGGAAGCTGGTCGATAAAGCAGAAAATACACTTGTTGCTGCAGCTTCGCGCAGTGTCCATGATGGAGTTTTCAAAATCCACTCCCAGGTCCTCATCAAATTCCTTTTCTACTTCATAGGTCCAAACCTCTCCATCGGGCTTTTCAATATCTATTTCCACATATTCATCTGCCATGAGGAATTTATAATCAATTATATCCTTCACTTCATTACCGTTTATATTTAGGACTACATCTCCTTCTTCCAGCTCCAGCTCTTCAGCAATGCTTCCGGGACGTATCCTGCTTATCTTCGTTGACATGCCGTCACCTCATATTATTAGTTTAAAAGTCACATACCTTAAGTAATAATACCTTAATTAGCCATTGTAGTCAATAAATTAACCTTCTACATTATTTATCTTTCAATAAGAGGCAGTAATATATACATCAAATTTATGAAACAAGGATTGTACATTATATGTTTTTACTCATTATGCAGCAGTTACCTGAGAAATTATTGTACATGCTGTTTTGTGAGGTAAACAAAAGCGATATCATCAGAATAGCGCTCTGTCACAGCAAGTGGTATATATAGAACTTTGTAGACAAGCCTTCGAATAGCAGGAATTTCAATGTCGATTTTAGCAGACAAGCTTTAAATCACGTACCCTAAGACAGACATTACTGAAGATCATAGTCAGAAACATATCCAGGATCTCATAGCCTGACCCGTGGACTTTTCCAAGACAGTCCCACTTCAGCCAGGTTATGTAGTTGTTCAAATATTTAGTGGCAACACCGTTAAAGTCTGTGATAAAGTCTTTAAGCTCTCTTCCAAAGGTCTTTGCCTTCTGGTTATGATAAATTTCGTCTATTACCTGATTGGAAAAAGCCAGCTTGTAAAGCTTAAGGTCCAGTTCCCTTGCCACAGTTTTGTAGGCCATGTTATTATTGGTACATATAGTAGAACCGGCCTTTATCCTATCCTTTAGAATTTTCATAAGCTCATTGATGCCTGGTCTCTCCCACCCTATCACCTGGGAAAATATGTTCTCTGTCCTGTCCAGGCAGCATAGCACCCTTACCCTCCTTGCAGAGCTTCGTTCGGACCACCTCAGCCCTCTTTCCCTAGATGGCTTCCCCATATGAAAGTAAGGATTTCTTGAATGATTGCCCTTAAAACTCTCTACTATAAACGCTTCGTCTATTTCAACAATTCCTGAGACATCGTTTTTAAGTTCTCCCCTTAAGGCATTCAGTATCTTATGCCTCCAGTGGAAAGAGGTGTTTTTATGTATGCCGGCTACAGCGGCGGACTTTCGTATATAGATGCGGAAATTTATATCTAAATTTATCGCCTGAGAAAAATCGGTGAAGATTCGATATTTTCTCAGGCGAATACTAGAGGTTTAAATTTCCGCATCTTTAGACATGCCTTTTGCCATGCACTTCATGTAGAGCAGCCACTGCTTGATGGTCTTCCTGGTGCAGCTGATGAGGGGCTTCTTTGGTATCACGAAGGTCCTTCTGCAGTCCTTGCACCTGTAGCGTTGCTTTCCGAGTCGGTTTTTGCCGAACTTGCTGATGGAATTACTCCTGCAGTCCGGACAAGTAAGGGCATGCTCCTGATCCAATTCCTTTTCTTCAGGCACTATTATTTCACTTGATATAAGGATATCCTCCAAATACTTTTCCTGTGAGGGCTGTAAGGTTTTAAGTATCTCGAATATTTCTGTAATTTCAGCAAGATTATTTGTATGGTTGCACATCAGTGTCACTTCCTAAACTTTTTCATATTAGGATTATTGACACTTAGTGCCTGTCCTAATCAGGCTGTGACTGACCTACCACTTGCTGTCACAGAGCGCTATTCTGCCCTGTGAACATATATGGCCACTATAGATTCGGAAATTCA
>JAUZPH010000538.1 GCA_030706065.1 Bacillota bacterium
ACTTCATATGGTATATGTGCCCAGTCTGAAGTCATTCCGTCGGATGATGTAACTGCTCTTAATGCCACTGTATGACAATAGGTTCTTTCGTCTCCCATTACACCCACAGACTGTATATTAGGCAGGCAGGCAAAGTACTGCCAGATCTTGCCCTCCAGTCCTGCACTGGCAATTTCCTCTCTGAAGATAGCATCCGCTTCTCTTGTTATGAACAGCTTTTCTTCCGTCACTTCACCAAGCACTCTTATAGCAAGGCCCGGTCCAGGGAAAGGCTGACGCCATACAAGGTTATGTGGTATGCCTAATTCTTCTCCAACGGCTCTTACTTCATCCTTAAATAATTCCCTGAGGGGCTCTATAAGTTCCAGGTCCATATCTTCCGGAAGTCCGCCTACGTTGTGATGGCTCTTTATTGTGGCAGAGGTATGAGTACCACTTTCCACTACATCCGGATAGATAGTTCCCTGAACAAGGAAGTCTATCTCTCCAAGCTTTCTTGCCTCTTCTTCAAATACTCTTATAAATTCCTCTCCGATGATCTTTCTCTTTTTTTCAGGCTCTGAAACTCCCGCGAGCTTGCTCAGGAATCTTTCCTGGGCATTTACCCTTATGAGATTCAAATCGAACTGCTCTGTAAATATCTTTTCAACCTGATCTCCCTCATCTTTTCGAAGGAGGCCGTGGTCTACGAAAATACAGGTAAGCTGCTTTCCTATGGCCTTATGGACCATAACTGCCGCTACTGAAGAATCAACTCCGCCGGAAAGTGCGCATATAACTTTTCTGTCTCCGACCTTTTCCTTTATTTCAGCTATCTTGGATTCCGCAAAGGAGGCCATGGACCAGTCGCCCTTTAGCCCGCAGACCTTGAAAAGGAAGTTTGAAAGCATCTTCTTTCCGAAAGGTGTATGTTCAACCTCCGGGTGGAACTGAACTCCGTATATATTCTTTTCCTCATTGAACATTGCGGCAACAGGGCACTGTGATGTAACAGCTGCAGTCTTAAAGCCTGCAGGTACCTCTGCTACATAGCAGGTATGGCTCATCCAGCACTGGTCTTCTTCTATATCACTGAATAATACACATTCATCTGATAGTTCAACCACAGTCTTGCCGTATTCCCTCTTGTCTGCACTCTTTACATTCCCGCCCAGCATATATCCGATAAGCTGGTGTCCATAGCAAATCCCAAGTATAGGGATATTTAACTCAAACAGTTCCTTGTCAATCCGTGGCGCACCTTCTTCAAATACACTGTTAGGGCCTCCGGTAAATATTATACCCTTTGGGTCTTTCTCAACAATTTTACCGATTGGGTAATTATAAGGTACTATTTCGCAGTAGATGCCGCATTCACGGACTCTTCTTGCAATAAGCTGATTGTACTGCCCTCCAAAGTCGATTATGAGTACCAACTCTTTTTCCATTTGTTTTCCCCCGATACTTATTGATTTACACTGTAATTTGGCGCTTCTTTGGTTATTACTATATCATGCGGATGGCTTTCTCTCAGGCCCGCTGCACTCTGGAGCACAAAGGTTGCGGTTTCATATAGTTCTCTGAGAGTTCTAGAACCGAGATATCCCATACCGGATTTGAGGCCTCCAATGAGCTGGAAGATAGTTTCGGATACAAGCCCCTTGAAGGGAACCCTTCCTTCTACTCCTTCCGGAACAAGCTTCTTGTTTCCTTCCTGGAAGTATCTGTCTTTGCTTCCGCAGCTCATGGCGCCAAGGGAGCCCATTCCCCTGTAGACCTTATAGCTTCTTCCCTGATACATCTCTATATCTCCAGGTGATTCCTCACAGCCGGCCAGCATTGACCCCATCATAACAACGGAAGCCCCTGCTGAAAGAGCCTTTACTATATCTCCGGAATACTTGATGCCTCCGTCGGCAATAACCGGTATACCATACTTTTCAGCAACTTCCACACAGTCCATCACAGCTGTAAGCTGCGGCACCCCTACTCCTGCAACTACTCTGGTGGTGCATATGGAACCCGGGCCAATTCCCACCTTTATGCAGTCCGCTCCGGCCTGAATCAAATCCTCCGCTGCTTCAGCAGTAGCTATATTGCCTGCAATAACCTGCAGATTCGGATAGTTTGCCTTTATCACCCTTACCGCTTCCATTACTCCTTTTGAATGGCCGTGGGCTGTATCCAGCACCACCACATCAACGGAAGCCTTGACAAGTGCAGTGACTCTATCCATCATATCGGCGGTAACTCCTACTGCTGCGCCGCAGAGCAATCTCCCCTGAGAATCCTTTGCCGCATTGGGGAATCTGATTGCCTTTTCTATATCCTTTATAGTTATGAGCCCTCTCAAATTGTAGTTTTCATCTACAAGAGGAAGCTTTTCAATCTTGTTCTTTTTCAATATCTGTTTAGCTTCTTCCAGAGTCGTCCCCTCAGGTGCTGTAATAAGACCCTCGCTGGTCATCAATTCTCCGACCTTTTTAGTAAAATCCGTTTCAAATATGGTATCCCTGTTTGTGATAATTCCCACCAGTTTTCCGTCTTCAGTTATCGGCACTCCCGATATTCTGTATTTGCTCATAAGCCCCAGTGCTTCCTCCACAGTATTTTCGGAAGAAAGGTAGAAAGGATCCGTGATTACACCGTTCTCCTGTCTCTTTACCCTATCTACTTCTGATGCCTGGCTTTCTATTGACATGTTTTTATGAATTATTCCTATACCACCTTCACGGGCAATGGCAATAGCCATTTTGGATTCTGTTACGGTATCCATCCCCGCACTCATCAAAGGAATGTTCAATTTTATCTTTTTAGTCAGGTTTGTTGAGAGATTAACCTCCTTTGGTAAAACCTCCGACCTGTTTGGAACCAGCAGTACGTCATCAAAGGTATAAGCCTGTTTTAATATTCTTGCCATCCGTAATCACATCCCCTTCCTTTTATTTAACAAATGCATATGCCATAAAACAAAAAAACATATTAATTTTCTCCATAGGCGAAAATTAATATGTCAAAAACAATACTAATCCTCGCTCATAGACGGAAATTTACGGCTTCCGGTAGAAACGCCCAACCTTATTATGGGCATATATGAGC
>JAUZPH010000539.1 GCA_030706065.1 Bacillota bacterium
ACGTTCTACGAAATGGGGGCAAAAAATACGGCGCTCCTGTACGTCGATTTTATCTGGGACAAGTCTTGCTGGCAAAACAATTTATATAGTAGGGAGATTATTTGATGAAAAAGAAATATTTTAGCTTAATTTTATTCTTGTTTCTAATTCCTTCAATGGCTGCATGTAATCTTGAAGCTATAAAAGAACCTGAAACTAAGAATAGTATCACACAAACACAAAATAATGGTACGAAAAATACAGATGTAGCCATAGAAACGGATAATCCTGAGGCTACTCCTTCTACTACATCCATATCTACTCCTTTTAAATCTACGACTCAAGTAATAGATAATGGAATCACGCAGACACCAACGGTAACGAAACAAAACACAACCCCCATTTTACGTGGGAATACTTCACCTGGTAACGACCTGTTCGCACCGATTATTAATGCATATGCTGAACTTGAAGGTAGCGGTTATGCATCTTTCCATAAAAATATCATTGGAGATTCACTTTTGGCGGTAGATAAAGGGAGTACATACAACTTCGGCTGGGATAAGAAACCAATTCTAATGTATTCCATTTACGATATAAACGGCGATGGTTCTCCGGAATTAATAATTGGAGCAGATGAGTCTATTTCTGGGATTTATGCTTTGCAAAATGGAACTCCTGTATCTGTTCTTCAAGTAGAATCACGGCATAATCTTAATTTGTTAATGGATAGCAAAGCTAAATGTGTCATTGAAGATTCATGGGGACACACGGGCTATGCTACGGAGTTTTTCTACACGATTAATGAAGTTGGAAAATTAGTAACACTAGACAAACTTTACACAAATGGCGATGACAAAAAAGACGCTGCGAACATCGGCCATTTTCGCGCTAAAGATGTCCTTGGCAAAGAAGTAAGTATTACCGAGGAAGAATATTGTTCATTGATACGTAAATATGGGTCAACAGGTTATGAACCGCTTAAAGATATAGGAAAAGCAAGAATGATTGATGTTATTTGGGAGTCTGTCGCTACTTATAATAAGCAACTGAAGGATGCCCCGTAAAATTTAGGATGGTTGAAAAATAGGAGAATTAGCACTTCTTATGAACTGAATATTATAATCATAACAAAAGGATTGAGACTGTATTACAAGTTTTTTGATGGATAGTTTATAAGGTTATATAGCATTGAAAAGCTACCACTCCGTAGAACAATATGTTACCGTTCGCCTTGGCTTAGAGAATATTTGCATCGGGCAAGTATGATATTGAAATAAATCTTTCAAATCAAGAGAATCTTGAAACAGTGCCAAGGCACACCTTCCAGCCTAAGATAGGAGCTATCTAAGGCTGGGAAACGTCGGGAGTACGAAACGTTAGACGACATAAAATAAAAAAAGACCATTACGGTCTTATTCTATGATCTTAATATTTGTCTTTTATGAAAAACACGTAAAACAGTACAAATTGAAATGTCCGGATTGAGTGTAAACACCACTATAAAAGGTAATGGTGTTAGATTGCATAATCTTATATGTTAGCTATCAATAACCCTTTCCGGAAAGAGTTGAGGCATAAATGAAATTTTTGAATTAAATATATCTCTTATCTTAAGTTTTGTTATGTTATCAAGGGAATCAACGTAATTAAACGTATTAATTGACCAGTTAATTATCATTACTTACAGAAATACTCCTCAAAGTTTTCATTAGGAACAACTTTGCCTTCTTTAGATTCTTTCAAGGCAACTTTTATTTCCTCAATAATTTCAGGGGTAAAATTAAAGTTATCGTTATCCTTATACTCATAATCTTGCATTCTTCGAATCTGTGGCTGACCCATGGTATCTACCTCCATAAGTAAATTATACCCCTTGACGCAGAGCCTATACATATATTATATATCAGTATTAAGGACTTGTACATTATAAAGGCAGATAAGGTAGTTAACAACGTCGTTCAACAAAATGTTGCCGTTCCCATTGGCTAAAGAGTATTGTGAGTCGGTAAGTAATAAACTCCTGTATATCCAATTACAAGGAATTATGTCATATGCAAAACTGTCGTTGCAATGTATTTTTAATGGGGGATGAAGAACAGATAAAATAAACCTGTCAAGGGCGAAAATGAGGAGGGGATGCAGCCCCTCCTATATTTCTATAATATCATTTTTATGAGTATGCATAATGGCAGCACCGATAGCTGTAGAGAACTCGGCGTGCTGCGGTGTAAGAAAGTTCACATGGAACAGGTCCGTAACCTTTTGAAAGATATCCTTTGCCTGGGGTACATTAGCTAAGTTGCCCGTCAATACTACGTTGCTTATGGAATACATTCTTGTAGAAAATACCGCCATTACCCCGATGGTCTGAAATACAAGATTTATTATGCCCAGGGCCATATCCGGTTTTGAAGCCAGGTCTCTCATCTTGCCAAAGTTGGAGACAGTAACGTATTCCGGAAGGTTTTCATTTATTTCATCGGTTATATCTCTGATATTTAAATCAATGTTTGATAAGCTGCCGGTCTCTGCGGTTTTAACAAGATCGTTAAAGTCACGTACATTTAACATGGAGCTGGACAGGCCAAGCAGCGTTCCGCCGCCGACACCGCTTCCGCCCACATGAACTACCTGAGCTTTGTCAGCCATGACAAAGGTAGTTCCTGTACCCATGCTGACGATTATTGCCTTGTCAAGCTTGCTTAGATATAAACCGCCCTTGCCGATACAATTAAACTCATCAACCTTTCCGGTGGGAATATCGTAAATCTTCTCTTTCAGATAAGTGGACCCTACACCGGTAACCATTATCCTGTCAATATCAGGGAGAGATAACTTGTTAACATTTAAAAACTTCCCGAAGGCTCCGTATACTGAAGAAAGCGGATCACCGGCTTTTACAAGCATGGGATTAAACATGTCATTATTATGAAAGCCTACTATTTTTGTTGTGCTTCCCCCTATATCAATACCTAAAATAATACCCATTTCATAATCTCCTCTCATTCCTTAGTTTCCGGCGAACATCTTCATTATCGCCACTGCAACTCCGGTAATACCTTCACCGCCCAGGAAGCCTGAAGCAGCAATG
>JAUZPH010000054.1 GCA_030706065.1 Bacillota bacterium
GCAGAGGACTGAAAATCCTCGTGTCCCTGGTTCGATTCCTGGTCCAGCCACCATACATGTGGCGCTATAACCAAGTGGTAAGGTACGGGTCTGCAACACCCTCATCCCCAGTTCAAATCTGGGTGGCGCCTCCAATAAGGAAAGACTTCGAGAAATCGGAGCTTTTTTCATTTGTCCGCATATACTGAGAACATGGGACCAGACTGAGCTATCACACTGGGCGATTTTGATAGCTGATCATCATCAGCTAAATCGCCCGTCAAAGGTCGCTTTTGGACCTTTGACCTCAGTCGGTAGAGGCTAAAGACCTAAATGGTCTTTAGCGGGTAATATAATACAGCTGATAAAATCGCTGTATTATATTACCCAGTGCTGCTTGCAGAGGACTGAAAATCCTCGTGTCCCTGGTTCGATTCCTGGTCCAGCCACCATACATGTGGCGCTATAACCAAGTGGTAAGGTACGGGTCTGCAACACCCTCATCCCCAGTTCAAATCTGGGTGGCGCCTCCAATAAGAAAAGACTTCGAGAAATCGGAGTCTTTTTCTTATTTTGTTACATATATTAACATATTATTTTACAACCGGTTCCAGTATTTCTATGAAGTTGTTAAAGGGATCCAGGCAAGCTTTAGCACCGATAGGCAGAGTAAGCTTTGGGGAACCGTGGCCTGACATGAAGTTTGAGCAGGTCGGTATTCCCATTTTGAGTATCCTGTCTTCGATGACCTGTACCAGAGTGAAGCTTCTTTCATAATGAGGGAGCTCACAACCGGTGAACTGTCCAAGAAGAATGCCCCTGCACTTTTCAAACTTGCCTGCAAGGATAAGCTGTGTCAGCAACCGGTCCAATCTGTATGGCGGCTCATCTACGTCCTCAATGAACAGAATCTTATCTTCCGTATCAATCTCATACTTTGTTCCTACCGTACTGCATATAAGAGAGAGATTGCCGCCAACTATTCTCCCGTGAACAGGCTTCTGGAAATTATGAAAGTAAAGAGGAGAACCTTCAGGATTTTTAATTATATATGGGGTAATACCATCCATGAGAGTTTGGAGCATACTGTTAAGTGTACATTGGTCCTTCAGGTTTGAATTTGCCATTGGCCCGTGGAAGGTTACAA
The DNA here is from genome assembly GCA_030706065.1 of Bacillota bacterium. GTDB lineage: Bacteria > Bacillota > Clostridia > Clostridiales > Clostridiaceae > JAEZDX01. The sequence goes on from JAUZPH010000054.1 coordinate 1,127, forward strand.
GGCCGCACTTTTTATAGAACACATTCAGTAGTGTTGTTATGTCACTGAAGCCTATAAATATCTTTGGGTTTTCCTTTATTATTTCGTAGTTGATGTAGGGCAGCATCCTCATTGTACCATATCCACCCCTGAAACACAGCACCGCATCGACAGACTTATCCAAAAACATATTCATAAGATCCTCTGCCCTGGCTTTATCCTCTCCGGACAGATAGCCTGTACGTGAATATAAGCATTTCCCGCTTTTAACTTTGAATCCCAACTGCCCAAGAGTATTTAATTTGTCGTTTATAATTATTTCATCCTCGGTACTGGCAGGGGCAACCACTCCAATAGTGTCCCCAAAGTTCAGCTTATTGGCGATCATTCTATACCACCTTCATTTAATATTGTTGACCTCTTATATTTAATATTGTATTATATCCAGCCTTAGTTGTTAATATGACAGTATGACATATAGAGTAGGAATAAACAGGTTTATTCTTTCTTAACAGTATACATCAGGTTTTATCGACGGCCCACTGAAATAATAAAAAGGCCGATACATAAAACTGTATCGGCACATCTTAAAACATATCCTTCTTATTCAGTATAACTATAGCGGACAAGCATATTGAAAGCACTATCCCGAGTACAATCCAAAAACCATAGGCAGATTCAGCGAAAGGAACCTGAAGGTTCATACCGAACAAGCCGGAAATCATATTTGGTATGGCCATGACTATGGTTACAGAAGCAAGGAGCTTCATCACAATATTCAAATTGTTTGAAATTACGGAAGCGAAAGCATCCATGGTACCGGAAAGAATATTGCTGTAAATATTCGCCATCTCAATAGCCTGTTTATTTTCTATTATAACATCCTCAAGGACATCCTTATCTTCCTCGTATTTTGTTATGAATTCAAGCTTCAGCATCTTTTCCAAAGTGATTTCATTGGACTTAAGTGATGTGGAAAAGTAAACCAGGGACTTTTCCAGAGAGAGAAGCTGAATCAATTCCTTGTTCCGCATAGACTTATGAAGTTTTTTCTCAACCATAAGGCTCTTTTTATCTATTTGACGCAGATACAGCAGATAATAAGTTGCAATTCTATACAATATCTGCAGAATGAATCTTGACCTTTTATAAGTGAAGAAGGAACGAACCTTCCCTTCAGTAAAGTCTGTGAGTATCTTACTGTTTTTTAAACATACAGTTATTATCTCTTTTTCTGTATGTATGATCGCCAGAGGATAGGTATCGTAGGTAAGAGAGTTATCTTCCATTTCTGTGAAAGGAATGTCAACAATAACCAAAACATTGTTCTCTTCTATATCCAATCGGGAAGTTTCTTCGTCATCAAGAGGAGCCCGTAAGAATTCAAGGGGGACACCGGTCTTCTTAGAAACAAGTATCAGCTCCTGATCTGTTGGCGCTACGATATTTACCCAGCATCCGGGCTCAAGGTTTTCAATCTTCTGCAAGGTATTGCTGGTTTCATCTATACTTTTATAAATATTAATCATTACTACACCCCCTATACTTGTCCAGTTTCAACAACAATATTATACCGTCTGAAATTGCTTGTGTATATAGCTATTTATAGCTTTTCCACGGAGGAATAAGCGTATTAATTGACAATGGACATTTGACAGTAGACAATTACAGCAAAAAAACAAAAAAAGAGGATTGCCCTCTATTTTCTTTTTTGAGAATAGAATTCCTCTTTAATTTCCGTTAATATGCTCTCTTTTTCAATGAGATCAAAGGCACTTGCAGCCAGTGCACCTGCAGCCTTCAAGGCGGTATCCTGTGCAAAGGGAGTCAAGGTTTCTGCAGCAAATTCAGGTGTCCCATAATCTACATCAGCATTCTCCGTTATTCTGATATATGGATGTATACTTGGAATCACCTGACTGACGGATCCCATACTTAATCCTGCCTCATCTTCCTTGGGGCCGCAGCAGTCTATTATTCCAAGTTCCTTCAAGTTATGACTGAATATCCTCGAAAGGGTACTGTTTGTGAGCATTTCAGTATCCGGAAGCTCGTAAACTTTCGACTCAAATGGGAAATTAGTAATAAAGGAAGCGGTTTCAGCCAGTTTTATAATTTTTTCCTTTATGCTTTCCGATTTCACCAGGGTATCGGCTCTGATATATATTTTCATCTCCGAAACATCAGATGGAAGAGACGGTGTAAGCCCTCCGCTGTTTACCATAACGTCTATCTGAACCTTGTCACCGCAGCCCTTCAGAATCATATTTATGCCGTTGAAGACAAAAAGGCCTGCATCTACGGGGGAAAAGCAATTGGACCTAAGATAAGTAACCCCGTCGACACCGGTAAACTTGATGCTTAGAGGCAGGATTGCCTTGGAAGTGCCGCTTTCGTATGTTTTTACATCAGGATGAACCATCATTGCGATATCTATATCGTTAAAGACTCCCTGTTTAGCCATGGTTACCTTGGCACCGCCTATGTACTCTCCGGGACACCCCAATAATACTATTGTACCGCTTACTTTGCCAATAATCTTTGAAAGTGACAGAGCCGCTGCGGTGGAAATTGCAGCGCCCAGGTTGTGGCCGTTAATGTGCCCTTCCGGAAGAAGAGCATCATATTCGCATAAAAAGCACAATTTGGGATAACCACTGCCATATTCACTACAGAAAGCCGTCGGGATATCTAAAAAGTTTCCTGTCACCTTAAAGTTATTCCTCCTAAGTATCTCCATAAGAAAACTGCACGCTTTCTTTTCATTATAGCTTTCCTCAGGATTATCATAAAGGTATCTGGTTATAGTATAAATATCGTCCTTGATAGTATATAAATATGATAATATCTCCTGTTTCATAGACGTCCTCCAATTTTATTATAGATGTGTGAGTTTATATTTGAAATTATCACCTTCGAAAAACCATCCTCTTCGATATCTTCTGCGGTGAATTTGTTGACGTTTAAACTCACACATTTTAGATATAGACCATAAAATATCGGCCTATTTACTATTCCCTAATATGTGAATTATCTTTCCCCTATAATATAGTATTTAAACTCAAATATAAAAAATTTGAACAAAAAAAGTGGACAAAATAAATTTGGGATACCTGCTGAATACAATATAGTATACGGGGCAATAATCAAGATAACATTAACAATTTAAGGGGGTGCATGTCATTCTGAAGGGGGTATGAAATAAGAATCGTGAAGGCTTCCAAAGGGCATATCTCAGGCAGAATGTCGCGGCTTATGGAAAAACAAAGATGTATTATATGTAGAAAGACATTAAACAATGGTATAATTATCAATGGGAGAGTAATTTGTAAATCTTGTGAGGACAGGGTAGTCAACTCCACAGTCAATACGGACTTCTACAATTACTATAGAGATTGTATAAAAAAGACAGTGGTATGCTGGCTTCTAAGAGAAAAGAGCATCAGTAAACAAAGCTATAGATAATCCAATACCAAATAAATTTTTTTTACTGAAGGGATGGATGACAAATGGGAAGAACACCGATTTTGGATGCTTTACTTGAATACATTAAAGAGGAAAACAGTCCTTTCTCCATGCCGGGAAATAAGTCCGGAAGGGGCTTTATGAATAGTGATAGACGGAAGGATATCAGAGAGGTTCTGTTAAGAGGAGATATCACAGAGGTGGATGGGTTGGATAACCTTCATCATCCGGAAGGAATAATTAAAGAGGCACAGGAAATGTTAAGCCGCTTTTATGGCAGTAATAAATCATATTTTCTGGTCAATGGAAGTACCAGTGGAAACCTAGCTATGATTTTTTCTGCCTTTGATGAAGGCGATAAGGTTCTCGTTGAGAGGAATTGCCACAGATCGATATTCAATGGTATCATAATGAGAAAGCTGAAGCCTGTCTATATAAAGAATTATATAAACAAGAATTACAATGCTCCCATATCTATAGATATGGAGCATTTTTTGCAGGTACTGGAAGATAATGCGGACATCAAGGGCATAATCCTGACCTATCCAAACTACTATGGAATTACTCCTGATCTCAAATTTATTGCCGGGGTCTGCAGGGAAAAGGAAATCAAAGTACTGGTGGATTGTGCCCATGGTGCCCATTTTGGAATTTCCCAGGAACTCCCGGAAAATCCTATGAAATTAGGGGCGGATATGGCGGTTATGAGTGCTCATAAAACTCTGCCAAGCCTAACACAGACGGCATACCTGCATATCGGCAAGGATGTTAATGAAGAGATGGTAGACTTTTATGTAAGTGCATTTACATCTACAAGCCCATCGTATATACTTATGGCAATGATGGATTACGCCAGACACTATCTTGAAAGCAGAGGAAGGGAAGTTTTTGAAAACTGTATAAAGGCAGCTGAACAGCTTAGAAGGAAGATAAGTCTATTAAAGGTATTTCATGCAATCACGGAGGAGGATATACGTAAAGAGAATCCACAGTGGAATATCAGAGCAGACCGTACAAGGCTGGTAATAAATGTGGAAAAGGGATATAATGCTCATAGTATACTGCACTATCTTAGAAGCAGTGGAGTGCAGTGTGAGATGAGTGACGGTTTTAATCTGATACTAATCCTTTCACCTTTTAACAATGATGAGGATTATGAAAAGTTAATCCATGCCTTGGAGTCATGTCCGACAGACAGCTTTAAGAACGATTATTTCCCGGTATATGCGGGAAGTTTACCGGAACAGGCATATCTTCCCTGGCAGGCAGCAAAAATGAAGCATATAAAGGCATCTATAGAAGGAAGTGCAGGACTCATAAGCGCAGTAAATATTGTGCCGTATCCTCCGGGAATACCCATTGTCATGATGGGTGAGGTTATAGATAAAGAGGCTGCTGATATGATACAATATTACATAAGTAATGGAGTAACAGTTCTTGGGATTGAAGGACATAAGATTTACACAATAGGATAAGGGAAAGAGGTTTGAATTATGAAGGGCAAGTTGATTATAATTGACGGTTCCGACGGCAGCGGGAAGGCAACTCAAAGCCTTACCTTGTTTGCAAGGCTTCAAGCGGAGGGGTTCAATGTAAAGAAGATTGAGTTTCCGGACTATAACAGTGATTCCTCTGCACTTATAAAGATGTATTTGAAAGGGGACTTCGGCAGCAAGCCTGGAGATGTGAACGCTTACGCAGCTTCTGCCTTTTATACCGTAGACAGGTTTGCGTCTTACAAAATGAAATGGAAGGACTTCTATGATGAGGGAGGTATCATACTTGCAGACAGATATACAACCTCAAACATGGTCCATCAGGCTGCAAAGATAGAAGATATTGGGGAGAGGGAGAAATATCTGGATTGGCTTTGGAACTTTGAATTTAATCTTTTTGGCCTCCCGGTACCGGATGCGGTAATATTCCTTGATGTACCGCCGGAATACAGCAGAAACTTAATAAAGGACAGGGCAAACAAGTTTACCGGCGGAGAACAGAAGGATATACATGAAAGGGATGGCAGTTTTCTTGAAAAGTCCTATATGAACGCCAGGTATATCGCTAACAAGTATGGCTGGACTACTATTCAATGTGTTGAAAATGGAACCATGCAGTCTGTAGATGAAATTCATGAGAGAATATATAGAAATATATCCAGCATAATAGAGTCATAAATATAGAAGTTATTGGCATTTTATTTCATTACAGGCTATTTACCATAGTATAAATATGATAAAATAATAGTAATCAAAAATGAGAATTAAGGAGGGGTATTATGAAATTAATAATTGCCATTGTACAGGATGACGATGCTGCGGATTTGATAGATGTGCTGACGGAAGAGGGCTTTAGGGTAACAAAGCTTGCTACCACTGGAGGATTTTTAAAATCCGGTAATACAACGTTAATGATTGGTATCGAGAAGGAAAAGGTGGATAAGGTGATGTCTGTAATTGAAGATGTATGCAAGACCAGAGACCAGGTTGTAACTTCACCGTCACCGGTAGCGGGAGCTACGGGAGTGTATGTACCATACCCAATTGAAGTTGAGGTCGGAGGAGCTACCATATTTGTCATAGACGTGGATAAGTTTGTTCGCTATTAAGGTTAGGAAGTGGTGACATGAGAGAAAGTGAAATTATTGGGCATAGTGAAGTTAGACAATATTTTTCTGCTGCGATAAGGCAGGGGACTTTATCTCATGCACACCTTATCATCGGAGAAGACGGCATTGGGAAAAGTGTTTTAGCGAGAGAATTTGCTGTAAAAATCCTCGGCAGGGAGGAAATAAAGCAGTATGTGGATATAATAGACTTTCAGGTAGCAAAGGGGAAGAAGTCCATAGGAGTGGATGAAATCAGAAATATCATTGAAGAGGTCAGCAAGAGGCCTTATGAAGGAGATAGAAAGGTAATCATCGTTCACAGCGGCGATAAGATTACAGTACAGGCTCAAAATGCCTTCCTGAAGACTATTGAAGAGCCGCCCCGGGGTATATTTATTTTTATATTGGCAGAGAACAGCGAAACCATACTGGATACGATAAAATCCCGGTGTCAGATACACAGGCTGAACCGTCTGCAGGGCCAGGAGATGGAAAGGTTTATTGACAGAAGGTATCCGGGGCTTCGAAAGAGTGAAAGAGAGGTACTGACAGCCTTCGCCGGAGGGATTCCGGGTAGAGGCGAGTACTTTATGGAGAATGATGATTTCAAGAGTATCAGGGAAACATCGGTAAAGTTGTTAGCTGATATAAACAGGTCAAGAGAATCGGAATTTTTGAACTACAGTAATTTCCTGCTCAAATACAAGGATAACTGGGAAGAAGTGTTGGATTTGATACTTTCCTTTATTAGAGATATACTAATATTTAAAGACACGGGAAGCAGCAGCCTGATTATGAACAAGGATAAGCTCCGGTTTATCGAGGAATGCTCCGGACAGTTTTCCTATAAACAATTGGAAATGATGATTGATTCAATCAATACTGCAAAGGATAGTTTAAGAAGCAATGTTAACCCAGGGCTAACTTTTGATGTAATGTTAATAAACATGCAAAATTCGTAACAAAAAATGTGTTTTAATTTTTGAGCTGAAGGATCGGGTTCCGAGCCGAAATTTTGAGCATAATAGATTTGTTAAAAACACATAAATGGAGGTCATTATGGTAAAGGTCGTAGGAGTACGGTTTAAAAAAGCAGGTAAAATTTATTATTTCGATCCCGGTAATCTTGAAATAAAAGAAGGAGACAGCATAATTGTTGAGACTGCCAGAGGGATAGAGTTCGGGGATTGCGTAATTGGCCCGAAGGAAGTAGGGGAACAGGAAATAGTAGCACCGCTCAAGAGCGTTTTAAGACGTGCTACGGAAGAAGATATAAGGTTACATTATGACAATAAGGCAAAGGAACAGGATGCCTTCAGTATATGTCTGGAAAAAATTGCTCAGCATAATCTTGATATGAAACTTATAGATGTGGAATACACTTTCGACAATAACAAGGTGATCTTCTACTTTACTGCCGACGGAAGGGTTGATTTCAGAGAATTGGTAAAGGATTTGGCTACCATATTCAAGACGCGAATTGAATTGAGACAGATTGGCGTAAGAGATGAAGCAAAAATGGTAGGGGGGTTGGGTCCCTGCGGCAGGCCTCTATGCTGCTCATCTTTCCTGGGTGACTTCGCATCAGTTTCAATAAAGATGGCCAAGGAACAGAACCTATCCTTAAATCCCACAAAGATTTCCGGAATTTGCGGAAGGCTTATGTGCTGCCTCAACTACGAGCAGAAAACCTATGAAGGTATAAGAAAGAAGCTTCCAAAGGTAGGAGCCATAATCAATACCCCCAGAGGAAAGGCCGAGGTTATTGCGAATAGTGTTGTCAAGGAAAAGGTAAGAGCCAGGATAAGCCAGAAAGATGGAGACGAAATAGTAGAGGAATTCAGTATCTATGACGTGTCTCTCATATCCGGAGGTTATGAAGGAACTGTCAGCGAAGATGAAATAAAAATTGAAATTAACGAAGATGTGGATGATGTTGTAGTTAAGCAATTATTCAAGGAAAATTGAGGTGGAGTTATGAAGTCTTCCATAAGGGTTTGCAATATGAATGATCTTGAGGATGTCAATAATGTGAGAAGAGCAATTTCAGGCAATGAGGGCGTAGTTGCCTGTGAGATCAGCCTGGAAAAGGGTGAGGCTAATGTAGTATATGATGATTTTTTTGTCAATATAGACAAGATTATTGAATCTATTGAAGATTTGGGATATACTGTGCTATAAAAAAAACTTTCAAAAGTATAGAGAGTATGATAAAATATTGAGTGGACATGTTATGTCTAAATATTTAAGGAGGTGTTTATAATGGCATACATAATTACAGACGCATGTATTAGTTGTGGAGCTTGTGCTTCAGAATGTCCGGTTAGCTGCATAAGTGAAGGGGATACTCAGTTTGTTATAGATGCTTCCGCATGCATTGAGTGTGGAAACTGTGCAAATGTTTGTCCAGTTGGAGCACCAGTACAAGAGTAGCATAAACATAAAAAGATCGTCTAAAGGCGGTCTTTTTTGTTCTCCTTCTTTTGCTTTTGCAGTGAAAGAGCATTGACATGGGGACTTCGTACTGTGGATTGTACGAAATCCCCCAAGTAAGGACATGTGTTATAATTGTGATTTATAATCCAATATCTTGACCTTGTTAAATCCCTCCAGCGAACCCTCCAGGACAAGAGTACTGCTGCCAACCTTTTCGCTGTTTCCCATCTTCATAATGAATTTTTCTGTCCCTTCCAGCGGCAAGGACAATGCACTTGTACGATAATGCATGGGAATAACAATATGGCTGTTAATCTGCCTGGAAACCTTGGCTGCCTCCTCACCATCTATAGTATAGTTACCTCCCACAGGTATGAAAAGTACATCAATGTCTCCTATCTCCTGAAAGTCCTCCGGGGCAGGCATATGGCCGATATCTCCCATATGACACACAGTAAGTCCATCCATATTTATTACAAATATGATATTATTTCCGCGCTTTGCTCCCTTATATTTATCATGATAGGATTGAATTCCTTTTATACTTATATCATTAACACAGAAACTGCCTGTCTTATCAATGACGGCAGGTATACCGGGAAGGGCTTCAACGTAATTATGGTCGAAATGCTGATGGCTTACCGTAACTATATCTACAGTTTCGTTGGGGACGCTGTATCCAACTGAAGTATCGAAAGGGTCCGTTAAAAGCTTTTTACCGCTCCTGTCCTTAAATAAAAAGCAGGAATGGCCGAACCATGTTATTTCCATAGGTAATCTCCTCTCAAGTTTTATTTTCTGTTAATATTTTTATTATATCCCAAGGATGAAAAAGTTTCTGCAGGGAGCAAGTTTCTCTGAAAAACGTAGTAACTATTAGAAAGATGGACATAATAAAAAGTAGATGAAGCTAATTTCATATAAACAACGAATATAATAATTGTAAAAGTATCGGAGAACTATTATCATAATATTAAGGTCAAAGAAAGACAAAGTCGGGAGAGTGAGTTTATGACGAGATTATCTGACATTATTGAGAAATTCATAAAAGACCTTCTAAGTGACAATAAGGAAAGTGAATTGACAATACAGAGAAATGAATTGGCCAATTACTTCAGCTGTGCACCTTCACAGATAAATTATGTATTGACTACAAGATTTACAACGGACAGAGGTTATTACATTGAAAGCAGAAGGGGCGGCGGAGGATATATAATCATCAAGAGGATAGAACACAGTGCCGGAAAAACTCTGCTCGACTTGATAACTGAGAAGGTTGGTGACAATATAACCTATGACAGGGCCGTGCAGATTATCGAAGGTCTGTATGAATCCGGTATCATTACCGGAAGAGAAGCAGATATCATGAAGATAGCAATTAATGACAGAACCTTAAATATATATGAGAATAGAAACAATTTAAGAGCGGACATTTTAAAAGCCATGTCAATGGTTATATGTCATAAGTAGTCAGGAGGGATTTATTATGTTATGTGACAGGTGTAGAAAGAATGAAGCCTCAGTTCATATCGTAAAAATCATAAACGGTGCCAGGCAGGAATCAAACCTCTGCGAGGCCTGCGCAAGACAGTCTAATGAAATCGAAATAAGTGACACCATGAAATTTGGAAGCCCTTTTACCTTTCAAAATATTTTGAGTGGACTGGTAGATTATCTTAATGTATCCCCACAGGGAACAAAGCCTGTGGAGGCAGCATGTCCTAAATGTGGTACCACCTACGGCGAGTTCAAACAGACCGGTTTTTTGGGCTGTGACGGCTGCTACAAGTATTTTAATACCGCACTGGAGGCAGTTGTGAGAAGGGTACAGGGCAACTCGGAGCATATTGGCAAGGTTCCTCTCAAGTCTGCAAAAGAATTGGTTGAAAAGAAAAGGCTTATTAAATTAAAGGAAGAACTCCAGAAGGCCATACTCATGGAGGAGTACGAGAAAGCTGCGGAATTGAGAGATGAGATAAGAGATATTCAGAAGTCTGAGGGGGAGGTATAATATGGAGAACTGGCAGAAGCATACCGGCAACTCGGAGGATTTGGTGCTGAGCAACAGGATAAGGATTGCAAGGAATATAAAGGGCAGGCCTTTTCCGCATAAGATGAACCCGGAACAGGCGAGAACCCTGGTCAAGGATATAGAAGCAGCATTTTTTACAAATGCTCATATTAACAGCAGCTATCATTCCATTCATTTGTGGGAGTGCGATGAATTGGAGAACGAAAGATATATTGAGAAGCATCTCATCAGTACCGGGCTTCTTCAAAATAAGGAAGGATCAGCCTTTATTGTAGGGGATGATGAGACGGTGAGCCTTATGATAAATGAAGAGGACCATATCAGGCTCCAGTGTATAAATGCTGGCTTTAGTCTCAGAGAAAGCTATGAGATGGCAAACAAGTTGGACGATTTGATTGAAGAGAGTCTGGATTACGCCTTTGATGAGCGGATAGGCTATATAACCGCATGTCCGACGAATCTCGGAACAGGGCTCAGGGCATCCGCTATGATTCATCTGCCAGCCTTAACAATGAATAACGGAATGAACGGCATATTAAAGGCACTGACACAGATGGGAATGACTATAAGAGGTCTCTATGGAGAAGGAAGCAAGGCATCCGGAAACCTCTACCAGGTATCCAACCAAATAACTTTAGGTGTTTCAGAGGAAGACATTATTTCAAATCTGGAGGCAGTGGTGAATCAGATTGTAAATGAAGAGAATAATACTAGGGAACTGCTTTACGGAAAATATAAACATGAGTTGGAGGATAAGATTTTTAGAGCTTTGGGCATCCTCAAAAACGCTGTGATGTTAACTTCCGGAGAGTGTCTGGATTTATTGTCTAATGTTAGAATGGGCGTGGAAATGGGTATAATTAAGGATATTGACAAGAGTCTACTGAATAATCTTTTAATTGTCACCCAACCAGCCTCACTGCAGGTTAACTATAATACGAGGCTGACAGAAAAAGAAAGAGATATAAACCGGGCCAGATTAGTAAAGGAAGCCCTGAAATAAATCATACGGAGGTGTATATATATGATGTTTGGAAGATTCAGCGAGAGGTCCCAGAAGGTGCTTTTATATGCACAGGAAGAAGCA
>JAUZPH010000540.1 GCA_030706065.1 Bacillota bacterium
AGAACTTTGGTTAAAATCCACAACTTACTCATTTTCCGTCAACTCCAAGAACATTTTTTCCAGGGACTCATTTGCCTTGAAATGCTCCCTCATCTCATCTATAGTACCGCAGAACAGTATTTTCCCCCTGTTTATTATTGCAACTCTGTCGCAGATCTTCTCTGCCACATCCAGTACGTGGGTTGAAAAGAATACAGTCTTGCCGCTGTCCGCCTCTTCTCTCATCATTTCCTTCAAAATATAGGAGGACTTTGGATCCAACCCCGTCATAGGCTCGTCCAATATCCATACCTTGGGGTCATGTATCAAAGCACCCATTATCACTATCTTCTGCCTCATACCGTGAGAGTAGCTCTGTATCTGGTCGCCCAGAGCGGTACTCATTTCAAACCTTTCTGCCAGGTTCTGTATTTTTTCCTTTCTGACACCCTTCGGAACCTCATATATGTCTGCCATAAAGTTCAGATATTCAATTCCCTTAAGACGCAGGAACATATCGGGGCTGTCAGGAACATAGGCAAACTGTTTTTTTGCCTCAATAGGATTATCCCTGTTATTTATGCCGTTAATCCTGATCTCTCCACCATCCATATCCGCTATACCTGTGATCATCTTTATCGTAGTTGTTTTACCGGCACCATTGGGTCCCAAAAAACCAAATATTTCGCCGTCATTGATATTCAGCGTGACATTGTCTACTGCTTTAACTTTTCCGTTATAGCTTTTAGTTAAACTCCTCAGTTCTATCATAGGTTGTACCTCCATCAAATTTGTTGATAATCTGCAGTTCAAGCACAGAGTATCACTTTAATTATCCTTGAAAATTTTGTAATTTTCAACCATGATTATATTATAGCTATATTGTATCATATTATCAAGGCAACCATATCATTAAATGAGTTTATAAATAACCCATTCTGCCGTTATTGCCATCGTGCCCTATTTTATCTTTAAACATCTCGCTTTTTCTTCTCTTTTCATTAAATTTCATAGTCCAAGTCCCAATCATCTATTTCAGCATCTTTGCAAGAGAAACAGCCATAATAATTGCAGCCAGGTCAGCAAGCATAGCCGCCCAAAGGGTGTGTCTTATTTTCTTTATTCCAACAGCGCCATAGTATACCGTGAGAGTATAGAATATTGTTTCTGTTGTCCCCATAATAATTGAGGCTGTTATACCGATTATGCCATCCGGGCCGTACTGCTTCAATATGTCGGAAAACACTCCCATGGCACCGCTTCCGGACAAAGGTTTGATAAAAATCAAGGGAACCAGTTCTCCCGGGAGACCGATTAATCTTACCAGTGGTGAAAACAAATTGGTAAAGGCGCCCAGCGCCCCGGATGCCCTGAAAACACCTACGGCAATGAGCATTGCCAGGAGATATGGGAATATTCTTATGCATATTGATATCCCGTCCTTGGCTCCTTCTACAAAACATTCATATACCTTTACTCCTTTAATCATTCCATATAGGGTTACACCACCAATTATAATCGGTATAATGGCAAGCAATATGTAATTCATAATATGTTCCTACCTCCTTTAAGCATTCCATATAGGGTTACACCACCAATTATAATCGGTATAATGGCAAGTAATATGTAATTCATAATATGTTCCTACCTCCTGTCAGAAAAATTTCTCCAGTATCTTGCAGCAGGTTACGCCGACAACCGCTGCCGTTGCCGTTGCTATAATTGCCGGAAGAATTATCATTCCAGGGTTCGAAGACCCTGCCGCAGCCCTCAAAGATATGACAGTTGCGGGAAGAAGCTGTATGCACGCCGCATTCATAACGAGAAATAGGGCCATATCATCACTGGCGGTATCCTTGTCCCTATTTAGTCTCTGCATTTCTTCCATAGCCTTGATGCCAAAGGGTGTAGCAGCATTTGAAAGCCCCATCATATTTGCAGTGAGATTCATCACTATTGCCCCCAGAGCACCTTTATCCCTGCCGGCGGACTTGAACAACCTCTTTAGAATCGGATTCATCATTGCCGCCAGTTTATCTGTCAGGCCGCTTTTTTCCGCAATCTTCATGACTCCGCACCAAAGACATAAAAGCCCCACCATCCCTATAAGCAGTTCCACCGGAGAATTGGCAGCCTTCACTACAGCCTGGGAAAGCATCTCACCCCTTCCTGTTACGAGTCCGATTACTATTCCGCAAATCAAAATAAAAAACCATATGTAGTTAATCAACTATATCCCCCTCAAGTGTAATATTCTACATCATTTATATGTACTTATCCGTGCTTTCCGAACCAAATGACAAATTTAATTTGCAAATGAATCCTTTTTTATTGAAATTGGCCTTTTTAAATGTTACCATTTATATTAGCATCAATAATTAATGGAGGAAAAGATGATAATAAGAGATATAATGAAGTACATTGAAAGTGAATATGAGGTAATAAACCGTACTCCCTGTGAAGTCTGCGGTGGAGAGTTTATTACCGAGAACCTCCAAATATCGCTTATAGATGGTGAACCCTTTGATGTATGCGAATGTATTTGTTCAAGTTGCGGCCATGAAAAGGAGTTTATGTTTTTTGCTCCCTTTATATATGATAAAACTCACAAGTATAGGCATAATCTAAACTAAAGGAGATTTAAACCATGGAAGAAAGAAATTTGGAACTTGCTAAAAAGGAGATTGAGGAGGCACTTAAGCTTGTAGAGGACATGGAGTTTGTCCTGAATGAAGAGAAGGCTTCGGAAAGCATGATAAAGGAAAAGTTTAATTTTCTGTCCAAGAAGGTTCAGGATTTGGAGAACATTCTAAAGCTTGAAGGAATATTATAAGCGGCAGCTGTCGGAGATGGCTGTTGTAAAACAGTAGAAAACAGGAGCTTAGATTAATTGACAGTTGACAATGGACAATTGACAGTTAAGAAGCTTTTTCTCCGCAGAGCTGCGAAAAAGCTTAAAATATTATAAGAAGAGATTCAGCGGTGCTGAATCTCTTCTTCCTTCATTGTCAATTGTCAAATTTCCATTGTCAATTAATGTTGTTTCACAATGTTTATTCGTATTGTGAGCCGCAGATATAAGTCAGTTATACT
>JAUZPH010000541.1 GCA_030706065.1 Bacillota bacterium
GTCCTCCATATTGGTGTTCAGGACATCTATATTTCCGGAGACACTGTCAACTACGGAACGAACGGTTTTGGCCTCAAGCTTTATCTCCGATATCAAATCCCTCAGTGTATTTTGCATCTGGTTGATGGAGTTTGAAATATTGCCGATCTCATCTTTTCTCACTTTCAGGCCTTTAGGCAGTTCAGCAGAAAAATCACCGGTAGAAAGTGTTTTCAAATGGCGTACCGCCAGTGCCAGAGGCTTTGAAATTGATTTTGATACAATATAAGTGAGGAATAACGCGATTAGTATGGAGAACAAAAAAATGGCCAGTAAAATTAGCTTTGAGGTATTAAAATCACTTAAGTTTTGTTTGTTGACAGTACTGGCCTTGTCTGAACTATAGGAAGCCAAATCTTCCAAATAACTCTGGAGCTGAAGGGCATTGCCCTCAGCAGGAAAGTAGCGGCTTATTGCAGTCCTTTGATCACTATCCTCCATTGAAGCTTTGAGTGAATCGGACCTGTCTTGGCGATATTCCTTCAACAGATTGTCAATAAGAGGTATCTGCTGCTTTTCATAGCTGTCAGGAGCTGAATTCTTATATGCTGTCCATTTCTGGTCGAATATTCTTTCCCGATTGGTGATATCATCCATCTTTGGGCGCTGATCGGGACCGCTGCCTGTATGAAGTATTATGTAGTAAGTATCGGCTTCAATGGCACTTGCCTCGTTTCTCGCATTTTCAAGCAGCAGAATAGACAACAGATTGTGGTTATACATACTGGATAAGTTGGCGTTGGAACTTGAAGTATAGTAATAACCTACTATACTTGTTACAGCTATAAAAACCATCATTACAGTTGAAAGTAAAAGTATCTTAACCCTCACCTTGAGATTTTTGAACATAAGTCATTCCCCCAAATATTTTCTATGTCTAAATATGTATATATAAACAATATGAATATTGTTTATATTATCACAAATTAAGTTATAATGCCATAATGTAGAGTAATATGTATAATATTTAACAGTTTCGCAAATTAAGTTCCGGTTTATTGTCTGATTATTTATCATATAATGAGTTTCACAGGGAAAGGTATACCTTGAATATGGAACCCGTTTCTTTTATAATGTTAGGGAAACAACTTCAACTACTAACTTATACATAGTCAAAGACTGTTGAAGATTTAGTATTTGACCATGTATAAGTTAAGTTTTCGTAATGTTTCCCTTTATATATTTGTAATGATAATAGCCTGGGATAAGTGGACATAACTCAGGCAGCGAACTGAATCTTGGGGTGATTTGTCCACATTATTAAAAAGAAAGAGGGGCTTAACGTGGAAAAGATTAAAATGAATGTGCCGCTGGTGGAGATGGACGGCGATGAAATGACAAGGATAATCTGGAAGATGATAAAGGATCAACTGCTGGAACCCTACATAGAATTGAAGACGGAATACTATGACCTTGGACTGGAAAAAAGAGATGAGACTGACGACCAGATTACAATTGATGCTGCCAACGCTATTAAGAAGTATGGTGTGGGAGTAAAGTGTGCAACTATAACTCCCAACGCAGCAAGAGTTAAGGAATATAATTTGAAGAAAATGTGGAAGAGCCCTAACGGAACTATAAGAGCAATATTGGACGGTACAGTTTTTCGTACACCAATCATTATTGACAGCATAAAGCCCTTCGTAAAGACATGGACTAAGCCCATAACGGTTGCAAGACATGCCTACGGGGATGTATACAAGAATGCTGAATACAGGGTTGAAGGACCCGGAAAGGTAGATTTGGTATACACTTCTGCTTCCGGCGAGGTTACAACTATCCCGGTGCATGAATTCAAGGGACCGGGAGTTGTTATGGGAATGCACAATCTGGATGATTCCATAGAAAGTTTTGCAAGGGCCTGCTTTAACTATGCTCTTGATATGAAGCAGGATTTATGGTTTGCTTCAAAGGATACCATATCAAAGATATACGACCACAGGTTTAAGGATATCTTTAATGATATATATGAAAATGAATATAAGGATAAGTTTGAAGCTGCAGGCATCGAATACTTCTATACCCTTATTGATGATGCCGTTGCCCGTGTAGTAAAATCTGAAGGCGGCTTTATATGGGCATGTAAAAACTATGATGGAGATGTAATGTCGGACCTTGTGGCTACAGCCTTTGGAAGCCTTGCCATGATGACTTCTGTGCTTGTATCACCTGAGGGCTTCTACGAATATGAAGCTGCTCACGGAACTGTACAGAGACATTACTATCAGCACCTTAAGGGACAGCAGACTTCAACAAACTCCATGGCAACTCTGTTTGCCTGGACAGGAGCTCTGAGGAAAAGAGGAGAAATCGACGGAATAGATGCCCTTGTCAGCTTTGCGGATAAGCTGGAGGCAGCGTCCATACGGACAATAGAGGAAGGCGTAATGACAAAGGAACTGGCTGTGCTTTCGCAGCTTGAAAACAAGACAATCGTAAATACGGAAGAATTTCTTCTGGAAATCAAGAAGAGGCTTGAAGAGGTACTTTAATATCAAATATTTAACCGCCCGGAGATTTAAGCTTTGGGCGGTTTTTTTAAGATGCGGAAATTTAAACCTTTAGCATTCGCTTCCGCATTTCTAATCTATTTTTAATGTTTGTCTAAATTTGCTTTAATTTTCCTCCTATATAATAAAACTATAGCAAAACGGAAATGATATTTTAAAGGAATATAGGGAGGTAGTTTAAATGAACGTTAGCTTGGAGCAGATTGACGAATTGAGAAGAAGGGCAAATGTGGGCTATGAAGAGGCCAAGGACGCACTGGAGAGGAATAACGGAGACATTATTGAGGCTCTCATATACCTGGAAAAGCAGAATAAGGCTAAAGGTGAAAGAAATTACGAATCCGGCCTTATGGATAGTTTCAAGAGGCTTTTAAGGCAGGGGCAGGAAACAAGGTTTGTCGTAAGGAAGAAAGACAACACGGTTTTGAATATTCCGGTGAATGCAGTTGTACTTACTACAGTAGTTATGCCGCCGCTTACAGTTATAGGCGGAATGGCAGCTTTGTTTACAGGGCACA
>JAUZPH010000542.1 GCA_030706065.1 Bacillota bacterium
ACTTAACGGCACTTTGAATTTGCACATAGAACTGGAAGCCAAGGTTGCAGCTTTTGTAAAGAAGGAGGGAGTATTAACATACAGTGCAGGGTTTCAAACCAACCTGGGCATTATATCTGCTTTGGCAGGTAGAAATGATTACATAATTGCGGACAGACAAAATCACGCAAGTCTTGTGGACGCCTGCAGATTGAGCTTTGCAAGGTTATTGAAGTACAGACACAATGATATGGAAGATTTGGAGAAGGTTCTCAGTAATGTGCCGGATAATAAAGGAAAGTTGATCGTAGTTGATGGCGTATTCAGTATGGAAGGCGACATAGCAAATCTTCCTGAAATAGTAAGGCTGGCAAAAGAATATGGTGCCAGGATTATGGTTGATGATTCTCATGGACTTGGTGTCATGGGGGAACATGGGAGAGGTACTGCAGAATATTTTGATCTGGAAGCTGAAGTTGATATAGTTATGGCTACATTCAGTAAATCCCTGGGCAGTATAGGAGGATTTGTTGCTGCAAAGGAACCGGTCATCCATTATATAAAGCATCATTCAAGACCCTTTATTTTCAGCGCTTCAATCTCTCCGGCCAATGCAGCTGCAGCAATTAAAGCATTAAGTATACTGGAGCAGGAACCTGAAAGAGTAAGGAATCTATGGGAAAACGCCCGGTTTTTAAGAAGTACTCTGGAAGATATGGGAGTCCGTATTGGAAGTACGCAGACCCCAATAACACCAATTCTTATAGGTAATGATTATCAAACCTTTGCCTTAACAAAAGCACTTTTGGATGAAGGAGTATATGTGAATCCTGTAGTTTCACCGGCAGTTGAAGAAGGCCATTCACTCATAAGAGCAGTCTGTACTTCAACTCATACTAAAGAACAGTTGGAATATGCACTGAGGGCTTTTGAGAAGGTTTTTAAAACCATCAGGAGTCATAATCTTATTACTGCGAATTAAAAAAGATATCAGAAAATGATTTACCGGATCCGGTTAAGTTAAGGCTTGACCGGGTTCTTTTTATAAATAACGAAAGGCTATTACAGGTGCTATCTGCTTTTTGTTGAGGCAGGTAGCTTTTTTTTCGGAAGGAAACCGGTTTCATCCGGGACAAGAACGTCCCCTAGTCCCTCTTGACAATTCGAAACTGGTGCATTATTCTATAAGTAGTTACTATGACTACGTGTAATAGTTATTGAAAGAGGTAAAACTATGGAAAAGAACTTGGATTTATACGAATACAGCAAGGCGATGAGCGAAGTAAAGCTTATTAGATGGAAGGATTTGCCTCAAATACCTTTATACTGTGACCAGTTGTTACAAATTGTGAACGCTCAACTATCTTTTTTGCAAGTTGACGATGAAATGCTTATTACTAAGAGCATGGTGAATAATTATGTAAAGCTGGCAATGATGCCAAAGCCGGAAAAGAAGAAATATGAAAAGCTGCATCTGGCATATGCGATTGTGATTACCATACTCAAACAAGTATTGCCAATCACAAAAATAAAAGATGGAATCCAATTGCAGGTTATATTGCAAGGAAATGAAAGAGCCTATGATGCCTTTTGTGAAGCGCTGGAGGAATCAATCAGAATGGTATTTTCACATGTTTTGGATAAAGGCGAACCATATATAATAGAGGAGAGAAAAATCGAGCATGATAAGCTCGCTCTTTCTTCCATTACTACTGCACTGTCCAATATGCTGTTAACTGAAAAAATCATAGAAACAAAAATCAAGAGGTTTAACAAACCTGATACGGGAGAAGGAGAAGCACATGAATAGTAATAGAATTGCAGTAATGACAGATTCATGCTCAGATGTTCCTCAGAATTTACTTGAAAGATTTCATATTTATCAGTTGTCCCTTAGTATCAATTATAAAGACAGGTCATACCGTGACAGAGTTGATATCACACCGGAAGAAGTGTATGAAAATCTTGTGAAGGAAATACCTCATACCAGCCTTCCATCAATAGGTGAAATACGGGAGACAATAGAAAAGATAATTGCAGATGGGTACAATCAAATCGTTATTCCTGTAATTTCTTCTGGGCTCAGTGGAACTTTCAAAACAATCCAGATGGTTTGTAATGAGTTTGATAATATCAAGACAGCAGTGATAGATACTAAAAATATCGCACTTGGTTCCGGATTTCTAGCGGTATATGCAGCTCAATTAGTTGAAAAGAATGTAGGCTTTGAGGAAGTTGTTAAGAAAGTGCAGGATAAAATTCCAAGCTCACACATCTACTATTGCCTACATACACTGCAATATCTTATAAAGGGCGGAAGACTTGGACGTGTAGAGGGTATAATTGGCAGCCTGCTTAATATCAAACCCATCATTGCCTGTGACAAAGATGGAATTTATTATACAGTACATAAGGTTCGGGGAAGAAAACAAAGTATTAATAAATTGATGGAAATTGTACAGGATCAAGTCAGGGATAAGAAAAATTATTATCTTACTGTCTGTCATGGATATGCACAGGAAGAAGCTGATGAGGTCAAGCGGATAATGCAGCCATATATAGATAAAGCTGCAATATTTATGGAGGGACAGATTTCTCCGGCTCTTGGTGTTCACACAGGGCCCGGGCTCATAGGAATAGGGTATCTTGATTTGGACGATTGAGTATATAGTAATCAAGAATGAGTTAATTTCTCCGGGGACGAAGTGTCTCTGGATTTTATTTTTTGTACCGAAAAAGAAGATGTAGAGCAAATGAGACCTATATTTAAATTTATAGGATGCAGCCCTGTGGATAAGAATCACCAAAATAATAATAAATTTAACATTGCCAACTGCGTTTTTTTACAAAATCATTTATACCTTCTAGATGCGGAAATTTATGTTTTAATTTATCGCCTTGTATGTAAAATTTCTTTTGAATGAGCAACAATAAAAATCCGTGAAAATTGGATATTTTATTGTTGCGATAAATGATGAAATTTTACATACGGAAAAATCGGTGAAGATTCGATATTTTCTCAGGCGAATTCTAAAGGTTTAAATTTCCGCATCTTTATTTACACTACTCTCCTGTATTCA
>JAUZPH010000543.1 GCA_030706065.1 Bacillota bacterium
ATATAATTCAATGAAGAAAGATGCAAGTACCGCCTCGGAAAAAGATATGAAGCACTTAGATACTGAAATTCTTAATATTATTGAACAAAAGAAAGAGGACACTAAATTTCTTTCCACCAATCCACTGCTTCTTGAAGCCTGTAATGAAAAATCAGTGGAACCAGAGCCTTTTAATATGGAAGAAGAAAACTCCTCTCTCTATAAAGACCTCTATAAAGACCTCTATGGAGAGTTCGAGAGGTATGGAAATACACATCCGGAGGTACAGTACGTTTACATGGGTACGGCATCCGGCGGATACATTCTGTGGCCCAAGGACAGGGCTGGCCTGAAATCCGATTTTGATCCCCGTTTAAGGCCATGGTATGTCAATGCTGTAAATAACCCTGGAAGTGTGGTATTTACGGAACCATACATATCTTTGGACTACAACCATACTGTCAGCGTAAGCACGTCTACCTGCATCAGGGATGATTCCGGAAGAATTGCAGGTGTACTGAGCATTGATGTTAACCTTAAAATACTGTCTCAGCTTGTGAATTCCAAAGCCATCGGAAGTAAGGGGTATATATTCCTGTATGATAAAAACGGTACAATCATCACTCACCCAGATGCGGAATTGATTTATAAAAATATAAAGGACCTGAACAGTAATGATAAGGAAACTTTTATGTATGCTATAAAGGATTATGGCAAGTTTCTTGACGGGAAAAGCACCGAATTTGAAACCTCAAGCAGCGGAAAACCTGTCATTGTCAAGGTTTATACTTCATCCTACACCGGCTGGAAGATGGCCTCGGTTATAGCAAAGTCCGAACTCCTAAAGAAGGCTAATGACATAGGGTACGCCATTGCTTCCGTAGTTTTCTGTTTTATAGTTGCATCAATATTGGTTGCAAACAGGGCTACCAAAAGAATCACAAAGCCTCTTACCGAAATGACAACCTTGATGCAGCTGGCAGGCAATGGAAACCTTAACGTAAAGTCAAAAATCGAATCCACCGACGAATTCGGCCAGCTGGCCAGAAGCTTTAATTCAATGATCAACAAGCTGTACGTCACCTACGAAGAGCTTACCTCCGTTCACGAAGAATTGATTGCCACTGATGATGAGCTTAGAACTCAGTATGATGAGCTTCAGCAGAAGGAAGAGGCTCTAAGGCTCAGCGATGAAAGACACAGACTGGCCCTGGACGGTTCCAACGATGCTATCTGGGAATGGAATTTGCAGAGCAACGATTTTTCGTGCTCGGACAAATGGCAGGAGATATTGGGGCACCCGCCCAGGGAGAAGCTGACACTCCAGTTTCTCATAAGTGAAGCCGTACACCCTGATGATGTAGATAAGGCCGCAAAGAGGCTGGATGCCCATCTCACAGGTATAACAGACTTCTTCAATGCAGAATTTAGAGTTAAACAGACGGATGGAAGCTACAAATGGATTTACTGCCGCGGCAAGGCACTCAGGGATGTAGAAGACAATCCCACAAAGATGGCGGGCTCAGTAACAGATATTTCACTCAGAAAGGAATCCGAAGAGAAGATGAGGCACATGGCTTTCTATGATTCTCTGACAGACTTCCCTAACAGGACCCTCTTCATGAAAATACTGACGGAAGAATTAGTCCGTTCCAATTCTGGAGGAGAAAAGGGCGCCGTGCTGTTTATCGATCTGGATAACTTCAAATATATAAACGATACTCTGGGACATGACTATGGAGACAGGCTCCTTCAGGTATTTGCAGAGAAACTAAAAACTATAAAGAAAAGCTATGATACATTATGCAGGCTTGGAGGGGATGAATTCATAATCCTTCACCCCTTCAAGGAAGATGACGATATCGAAGCTTATGCAGAAGAACTGCTGGATATTTTCAATAATACCTTTGAAGTTCAGGGCAAACAGACCTATGTTACCGCAAGTATAGGTATTGCACTGTATCCGAGGGACAGCATAGAAGCAAACACCCTGTTAAAGGATGCCGATACCGCCATGTATAAAGCCAAGGAATTAGGAAAGAGTACTTATTCCATATTTGATAACGAAATGTATCTCCATTTGGAAAGGAAAACTCATGTAGAGGCAGCCTTAAGGACTGCTCTTGTCAGAAAAGAATTTTTTCTCCATTATCAGCCTCAATATAATATAGAGAGTATGGAAATATCCGGTTTTGAGGCGCTTTTAAGGTTGAACAGCAGTGAACTCGGTTTTATATCCCCTGCGGAATTTATTCCCACAGCAGAGGATACAGGGCATATCGTAGATATTGGTGAATGGGTGCTCAGAGAGGCCTGCACCAGAGCTATGGAATGGCAGAGGAGGGGTTTTAAATTCGGATATGTAGGCATTAATCTGTCACCAGTGCAGATTCAGCAGCCGGATTTCCTCGATAAGGTGAGGAAACTTATTGAGGATACCGGAATAAATCCTGAAAGTATAGAGCTTGAGATAACCGAAACCTTTCTTATGAAATCTCTTGACGAAAATATGAATACACTGCACCAGCTCAGGGATATGGGCTTTAAGATTGCTCTGGACGACTTTGGCACCGGCTACTCATCTCTCAATTATTTAAGAACGATCCCGATTGATACTTTGAAAATTGACAAGTCCTTCATTGACGACATACGTGCCGGCAATAAAGAAGAAGCCATCATTGAAAGCATTATTCATATGGCCCACAGTATGAACCTCACGGTGGTGGCAGAAGGAATCGAAACGGAGCTGCAGGTTTCTCTTCTGAGAGAAAAGCAGTGTGACAGGCTCCAGGGCTATCTCTTCAGCCGGCCTCTGCCGGTTTCGGAAATCGAAAAATTGTATGCACAAAAATAGACTGCCCTGGCAGTCTATTTTTGTATTTTCTTAACTTTTCCTACTTATATAGCACTTCTATCAGAAGGGTACCGGCAATGCTCAACACCAATATCAAATTGACAAGCACAAAATTCTTAACAGATAAAATAAAGGTATCCTTCTTGGTCTGAACCCTGTAAAAGGCCTTGATATTCTTTCTGAGAGGTATGAGGGTGAGCAGAACTAAACCACTGCTTACCGGCTC
>JAUZPH010000544.1 GCA_030706065.1 Bacillota bacterium
ATTGCCGAGATACAGCAGAACAGCGACACTACCTATAGAGTCTATGACTACAACAGGGGCCGTGAGCTTCATGTGGAAAAGGCGCTGGATGTAGTGGACTTGAATCTGGTGGGCAAAAAGAGTGTCGGGTTAAAGATTGAAATTGAGGGCTGTAACAAGACCTACCACTGTCTGGCGAAGGAATTTTCGCTGGAAGTCTATGAGGTGTTCAGCTCCTTCGTAGAGGAAAGCGATAAGGAAAGATTCTATATCTTCACCTGTACGGAAGGCGGTGGAGTAATCAATTACGCCGGCGGCACCGAAAATATAAAACAGGGTGAAAGTGTAATCATTCCTGCAGCTCTTGGAAGCTACAGCTTCGTGGGAGCCATGAAACTGATGAAGAGCTATGTTCCGGATATGAACAGGGTTGAAAGGGAGATTTTGAGTGTTGTAAGGGGATAAAGTGATGATAGCGTGCAGTATATTGTGATATGCTGCACGCTTTTTGTCTCTATATACTTTTAGGAACTACAAATCCGTAAAATCCTTATCAACCTTTATAACACAGTCGTATTTAGGATGAAGTTCTTTCACCTTCTTGTTTATGTCTTCCTTCAAAGTCTCTTCATCTTTTTCAGACATCTTCTTTGAGGAATTCACCACTACATCAAAAATGGCGCTCTTATGCACCCCTTCTCCTACGATTCTGAAATCATGCATGGATTTTATAAGTGGAAAGCTAACTAAGGTTTCCTCTATCTCCCGGCGGGTTTCGTTTATTTCATGGTCGTCAATGTTTATCGGGTCCATATGTATTACAAGGATAATACCAAGCTTTTCGGAGAGTTCCCTCTCAGCGTCGTCGATTATATCATGAATTTTGACTATATCTATATTTACCGGAACCTCGGCATGAATGGTGGCCATGAATTTTCCTGGGCCATAATTATGTATTATGAGGTCATGGGTACCGCTGATATGCTCATAGGACTGAACCCCATCCTTGATAGCCTTGACCAGTTCTGCATCCGGAGCCTCTCCCAGAATTGGGTTCAAGGTTTCCTTTACAAGCTTTATGCCCGAGTAGAGTATGAAGAGTGATACCAGGGTCCCTATATAACCGTCTATAGGCAGTGAAATCCAAAGGGATATCAACAGCGTAATAGCAGCGACACCGGATATTATGACATCACCAAAAGCATCGAAGGAAGAGGCCTTCAGTGCACCGGAGGCGATGGCATTTCCGATGTAGCGATTAAAGCCTGCAATCCATACCTTGACAAGGACGGAAAGCAGCAGCAGTATAAAGGGTACTATTTGAAAGGACAGCGGTTCAGGATGAATAATCCGCTCAATGGAGGACTTTGTAAACTCATAGCCTACCAGGATGACCATGAGAGAAACAAGAAAAGCGGACAGATACTCTATCCTGCCGTGGCCAAAGGGGTGTTCCTCATCCGGTGGAACATTGGAGAGCTTGAAGCCGATGATTGTTATGATGGAGGAGGCGCTGTCGTTTAGGTTATTAAAGGCATCGGCAGTAATGGCTATACTCTTTGTCATGAGGCCAATGAATAATTTAACTCCAAAAAGTACTATATTTACGATAATACCTACGATACCAGCCAGCAGCCCATAGGCCGTTCTGACCTTCGCATTTTCAGTATCTTCGCTGTTTTTTACAAAAGTGCGTACCAATAGCTTTGAAAGCATAAAATCACCCCGATGTACTATTGAAATTGAACATGGATATAGTATATGATAAATTTTGTAATACTATAGGAAGGTGTGAAAAATATAGTTATTCTTTTTCGCGGGCCACTCGTGGGAACCACGAGTGACATAACAATTATCAATTGTTATGTGCCCCAGGGGAATGCCAAGAGGGTAGCGAAATTTATAGAATAACTTTTTTTCACACCGTCCCATAATGAAAGTACATTTGGTTTATGAACTACGCTTGTGGTTTATAGATATCCAGCGTTGACAAATAATTGTATCAATATCTGCATGCAGAATTAAGGAGGTAACATAATGATGGATGCAAAACAGCTTGCACAGGATTTACTGGACTTTATTCATGAAAGCCCTACTGCTTTTCACGCAGTTTTAAAGACTGAAACAGAGTTGAAGGAGAAAGGCTTTAAAGAACTCAGGAAAGAGGATAAGTGGGAAATCGTAAAAGGTGGCAAATATTATGTAAAGGAAAATGACTCTGCTATTTTTGCTATTACTATCGGCCATGGCGAGATTGAAAGAGACGGTTTCAGGATAATTGGAGCTCACACCGACTCACCGGGTTTCAGAATAAAGCCCCAGCCGGAGCTCAAAACTGAAGGAGCATACATAACCTTGAACACAGAGGTATATGGGGGCCCAATAATGAATACCTGGTTCGACAGGCCATTGTCGGCAGCGGGGAGAGTTGTCCTAAAGTCAGAGGGATTCCTTCCAAAAAAGGCTTTTGTCAATATTAAGAAGCCAATCCTCATTATTCCCAATCTGGCTATACATTTGAACCGAAATGTGAATGAGGGGATGAATATTAATCCACAGAGGCACACACTGCCGCTGCTTACTCTGATTAATGATAATTCAGACAGCAAAAATTACATAACCGGGCTTTTGGCTTCCGAATTGGGAGTAAAAGAGGAAGAAGTACTGGATTACGACCTTTTCCTGTACGAATTTGAAAAGGGTACTATAATGGGGCTCAAGGAGGAATTTATATCCTCCAGCAGGCTTGATAACCTGGCAATGGTTCATGCAGGCTTAAAGGCGCTGACAGAGGCCCAAGGCAGTGCAGCAGTAAATATCCTTGCATGCTTCGATAATGAGGAAGTTGGCAGCTCTTCCAGACAGGGAGCGGATTCTGAAACTCTGCCACATATACTTGAGCGGATACTCATAGCACTGGGAAAGAGCCGCGAGGATTTATTCCGTGCCTATGAACAGTCCTTCATGATCTCGGCGGACCTGTCTCATGCCGTTCATCCGAGTACCTCAGAGAAATATGACCCGGTAAACAGGACGGTAATAAACCGTGGGCCCGTAATAAAAATAAGTGCAG
>JAUZPH010000545.1 GCA_030706065.1 Bacillota bacterium
CTGAAAAGGATGGTTGTCAGCGACAAGGTTATAAAGATAAAGGCTCAAGGTAAAATGGAAAAGTTGTTGTTTGATTTGAAGAAGCTGCCTGCTGTAAAAGGGGTTGAGCTCAAGGATGAAGAGCTCAAGATAATAGCCTCGGAAAAGATTGCTTTGAATGAGCTTCTTAACAAGGTTCTGGCAGACAATGTATCCGTGAAAAATATAGTAGTTGAAGAACCTACCCTTGAAGAGGTGTTCCTGACCTTGACAGGAAAGAAATTACGAGACGGGGAGGAGTAGAAATGAGATTAGCTCCTTATATAAAGAAAAATCTGAGAACCTTTATCAGAGAGGGAAAGATAACTTTGGTATGCTTCATAATATTCCCCATAGTTATGGCAAATATCTACGGGAAGATGCAGGAGAATATGTTTAGCGGGAAAAGCTCTTTTGAACCGATAAAAGTACAGTTTGTATATGACAAGTCATCAAATGTGGAAGGGATCCTTTCAGGTATACTGAAACTGGACAGTGTAAAGAGCTTTATTCAGGAAGTTAAGGACGAAGGAAAATGCAAAGTAACCATAGGCGGTAATTTTAATGACATAAAGATTGAAAAGCTTTCGGGCACTGACAATGAGATGGATATGGTGAAGAACTTTATGCAGGGCTTTGCGGAGAATATAAATCAGTACAAAGTGGCTGAGGACAATATTTCAACGATGAACCTGTCACCGGAACAACAGGCAGATTTGACTGGAAAGATAATGGCCAAGATTCAGGAGATAAGCCAGGCACCGGTGGTGAAGGAAGAGATAATGCCGGGCTACAGAACTCTGGGTGCCAGGGAGTACTATACAATTTCGATGTTCAGCTTTACATCCATAATGATAATCTCAGTGCTTGTAAAAGCCTTTCACAGGGATAAAAAGCAGGGAGTTGTAAGAAGAAGCTTTTCCACCCCTAACAGTAAAGTGAATTATCTTTTGGGCTTTGCAGGTTCTACCTTTATATTATGTCTTGTTGTAAATTTCATTTATATTATAATAAACATGATTCTGGGGACAGCCTTCACGGATCATACCGCAGATGTACTGATGCTGGCTGTACTGCAGAGCCTGCTTCAGGCGGCAGTTGTTGGAACGATAATTACCTTCATAGCCAATGAAAAGCTGTCAGATATAATTATGACTATCTGTATACTTTTACCTTCAGTCATTGGAGGAGTATTCTTTAATTCGGATATTATAGAAATAAAGGCATTAAAGCTGCTTTCGGATTTTTCACCTAATTCACTGATTCTGAACTCCTACAAGGGAGTATCTATTGTACAGGGAATTTCCGGTGCGCAGGGTCAAATACTGATTATGATAATTCTATCGGTGATACTGTTATCCGCAAGTATTATAAGGGCTGGAGCCAGTTGGGGGGAACAATGATGAAGTTTCTTATGATTTTACACAGCAATTTGAAGAGGCTAACTAAAAACAAGAAGAATCTTTTGCTCAGCATATTAATGCCAGCGGTGGTTGTTCTCTGCTTCGGGTTCGCCCTGAGCAAAATAAACGGCTCCGATATTGAAAGTGCAATAATAAACAGTGACAAGGGAAGCCGGGGGCAGGAATTTATAAAAGAGCTTGAGAGAGCCACAGATCTTAAAATTTATGAAAAAGCGGCAGGGCTTGAGGAAGTAAAGCGAAAGAGAATTGCCATATGTTACGAAATACCTGAAAACTTTTCGGAGCTTATCTCCAAAGGTGAAAAGCCGGTGATAATATCCCACAAGCTTGAAAGCGGAAGGGAACCGGGGAACTTTGAGTTCAATGCCAATTCAGTAATAAATAAAATGCTGATGAGAAATGAATTTAAAAGCAGCGGGTTGGAGGTTTCTTTGGATAAGCTCAGCTACAGTTCCTCTAAAATAGAAGAGATCGGTAAGGATAAGAAGGGTATGGGTGACATGATTGTTCTTAACCTTATCATTAGCTTTGTATTGTATGGTTCCATAGGAATTTCTACAGAACTCCTGAGCCTCAGACAGCAGAATATCATAAAGAGGAGCCTTACTACGGCCAACAAGCCAAGTGCAATAATCGGCGGTGTTCTGGCAGCGTTATTTATATTAGGCTCTATAGGGTACAGCATAATATTTCTGGTAAATGCCGGCTTGAATTCAAGCAGCTATCTGAGCAAGGCGCCGGTAGTCATTTTGAATTTAATACTTCTTCAGTTATTCTCCCTGAGCCTTGGAGTGTTTGTAACGAGAATTGTGAAAAACGAAGGCTTGATCGTAATGGTACTCCAGATAGTGATAGCCATAACCTGCTTTGTGGGAGGAAGCTTCATGCCCATCGAGTTTTTACCCAAAGGTGTAACCATGTTTTCAAAGTTCACTCCGCAGTATTGGGCTCTGCAGTCCATAAACACAGGCAATGCTCTTTTGGCCCTTGTAGTGATTTTGTTTTCCCTGGTTTTGTTCACTTCTGGAACCTTTAAAGTTAGGAATTTTATTGAATAACTACAGGTAATAGGATAGTAGGACTTGAGCAGTTCTGCTATCCTCTTTGATTTTGTAGAATACAGCATATGTTGTCTTTACATTGGGCTGAATGCTATAATTAGGAGATACCGTACAAAAGTGATAAAGGTAAATAAAGATATGGAGGTACAGTAGTGTTCGTATGCTGAGTAATATAATGAATTTTACTTCGAATGTTGATTGGAGCGGATTATTGACACCGGGAATTTCAATTTTAGAAAAGGTTATAAGAACAGTGGTAGTTTATCTGTTCCTGATAATTGGGCTGAGAATTGCGGGAAAGCGGGAATTGGCACAGATGAACCCCTTTGATATAGTGGTTCTGTTTCTTTTATCCAACGCAGTGCAAAATGCACTTATAGGCAATGACAATTCTCTGCTTGGAGGAATAGTCGGTTCAGCGGTACTTCTCATAATTAATTATATAATTGTCAGGTATATGTATTTTAATAACAAGGCAGAGAAGGTGCTTGAAGGGGTCTCAGACATGCTGATTGAAAATGGGGTCTTAAAAACCGACAA
>JAUZPH010000546.1 GCA_030706065.1 Bacillota bacterium
AATGACACCCGGTATGGGTATGGGACCAGGTACAGGCATGGAGCCTGGAGCAGGTATGGGCATGATGCCCGGCGCAGGTATGTGGATGATGCCTGGAGCAGGTACAATGGGTGCTGCAGGAACACTTCCCGGGCCAATAGCTCCACTGCCGCAGGGTGAAGTCCCTGGAGCAGTCCCTGGAACAGTACCTGGATTGGGGATGCAAAGGCCAACAGCAGAAGATTACCTTTACACTCAAGGATATTTGACAACACAGATCGGAAGAAATGTAAGAATTGAGTTCCTGGTTGGAGATAATACAACTACGGACAGAAGAGGAACACTGGTTGGAGTGGGAATAGACTATGTGCTTTTAAGACTTGAACAAACAGATGATTTGCTTGTAGCTGACCTTTACTCCATTAAATTTGTAACTACCTATCTCTAATGGCTGCGGAAGCGTATATAGCTGCGGAAAATTATAATCAAATTTATCCGGGATGTAAAATTTCTTCTAAATTGAATCCTAATTCGATCCAAAGGACATGTTTAAATTTACTAATAACATGTCCTTTTTTGTTTGTTCAAATTCGTATTAAAGGAATTCCAGTAGGAACTCGTAAATATTGATAAAAGTCGCCTTAAATTGAAATAATAAATTACAGAAGGATGCATAATAATTTATGACGATATA
The DNA here is from genome assembly GCA_030706065.1 of Bacillota bacterium. GTDB lineage: Bacteria > Bacillota > Clostridia > Clostridiales > Clostridiaceae > JAEZDX01. The sequence continues at coordinate 674 of JAUZPH010000546.1, forward strand.
AAAAATGAATACATACTGAATGGATTTACATTGATTGTGGGAATAACCACCAGGGTTTACATGAAATTTTCATAAGAGGATGATTTATATCTTGTAAACTTTTCATTTAAAAAGTATAATATAGGTAAACATTTACCTTGAGCTAATGAAGGCAAAAGGACTAATCAAAAATAAAGAATGTATCAATAGGAGTGATTTTATGTCAGTTTCAATTAAAGACGTTGCCAAAGAAGCCGGTGTCTCAATTGCAACGGTGTCAAGGGTTTTAAATGATGTTGACGTTGTAAATGAAGATACAAAGAAAAAAGTTCAGGATGCCATCAAGAAACTGGGGTACAGACCGAATATTGTAGCAAGAAGTTTGAAAACCCAGAGAACCAGGACGGTAGGTATACTGATTCCGGACATATCAAGCCAGTTTTATCCTGAAATTGTTAGAGGGACAGAGGATGTTGCCAATATTTACGACTACAACATAATACTATGTAATTCCGATTCGGACCTTGAAAAGGAAAAGGAATATCTCAGAGTGCTGAAGGAAAAGATGGTAGACGGTGTTCTCTATATGAGCAGTTCGCTTGAACCCGAGATAGTTGAGCTTATAAAGGAGCTTGATTTGAAGACTGTTCTGGTGGTAACAACGGATAAGGATAAGACTTTCCCCAGTGTATCCATCGATAACAGGGAAGCAGCGTATGATGCAGTTATGTATCTTCTTGGCAAAGGAAGCAGGAAGGTAGCATACATAGGTGTTCATAAGGATGAGGTGAATGCCGCAGCAGTTAGATACTTTGGATATGAAGATGCCCTGAAGGAAAAGGGAATAGATATTGACAGCAATCTGGTTTCCTTTGGCGAGTTGAAGGCTCATGAAGGTTATTCTGCCGTAAACAGGTTCCTTGACAGGGAAAGCTTTGATGCAGTGTTCTGTGCTTCCGATGAAATAGCCATGGGAGCTATCAATGCCCTGAGAGAAAGGGGAATAAAGGTGCCTGAAGAGGTGGAAGTTGTCGGCTTTGACAACATATACTCTTCATCCATTTTCTATCCTAAGCTGACCACGGTGGCACAACCAATGTATGATATGGGTTCTGTCGGCATGAGAATGCTCATAAAGACAATCAACAAGAAGGAGCTGGAGGAAAAGAATTATATTCTTCCATATGAATTGATAGAGAGAGACTCTACAAGAAAATAATCAAAAGGCGGCGCCGGAGGTTTAACCTTCAGGGCCGCTTTTTATTTTACTGAAACATATTTTTTATGAGTTTTTTTGTTGCAAAGTCGAAAGAAGCAAGTTCATTCCTTGCATTGGAACCACTGCCGAAGAAGTACACTTTATCACCGAATACAAAAATCGGACTCAGGGGCATGGAGTTACTGTCAAGATTATAGGATTCTTTTGAATTATCATCGAGGTTCCTTCTGCAAATTAATGTATTGGAAGTTGGGGAAGTTTTATATGTATAATATAAGTAGTTACCATTTAAATTCATTGAGGATATGTTTTGCACATCCATATCCAGAATAGCAGGTTTTTTAGTTGTACTTTGCTCTGTTGAAAAATCAAGCTTATATAAAGTGAAGTATATGGAATCTTTCTCCGGATGCTCAAAATTACTGGAGGATATAAAATACAGGCAATTCCTATATACTGTAAAATCATTGATATATCCGACAGTGTCCGAGCTGCTAATGAGAAGCCTTTTATTTCCGCTATTTAATTCTAAAAGATAGATATCCTGATGAAAACGGGTGTCTGTACTATTTTGGGAGGTATACACCAATTGCTGTCCATCTTCGGAAATAAGAAATTTATCAACCTGATCAATGAGTAGCAGCGGATTATCAACAGCATCCACGCTGCATTTGTACACGCTCTGGCCGTCTAAATAATAAAGGCTGCCGTCATATATGATAAGCTCCCTTATAGATCCCTGCTTTATGACTGTTGGATTTTCACCGTTGAGATCCGTACGATACAAGGCATCGTTATAGATGTAGTATATATAATTGCCGTACACATTTAAAGAATTAAAGACGGTTGCCGGTAAGGCTGCAAGGCCTGTTATTCCATCAGCCATAGTTCTTACCAGGTTGACGGTACTGTTAGTATTTGTAGTTATTAAATATGGATTGCTGTAGAAGAGATAGTCCTCCTGCATGGCGAAAAGGCCGCCGTTGGCGATATTGCCTGGACTGTTTCCCCACTTGCCGGAGGAAACGGCCTTTATATCCTTAATTGTTGATTCCGCCGCTCCATTATCCTGCTGATTTGATGTTCCTCCGGGCTGGGAGGAGGGCTCCGAGGATGAAATAGGATTGTTTGCTGCAGAGGTATTGTCCGGTTTATCCTTACCGCTG
>JAUZPH010000547.1 GCA_030706065.1 Bacillota bacterium
ATGATTTTAGAAATTCCCTTGCAAATCTGCAGTCCTGGGATGAAAGCTATAATTTTGGCTTTATTTTAAAGTAAAATAATTTATTGATTGGCAGTGGCGACATTGGCTATAACAGGGAAAAGGGTGCCTGGGATTTTGGCTATAATATTCGGTATGACTACTGGAATCAAGGTTTGGCAACAGAAGCGGCTAAATGTATGATGAAATTCGCATATGACAATTTTGGTGCAAGAGATTTTAGTGCAACCTATGCAGTTGATAATCCTGCATCAGGAAAGGTTTTAGAAAAATGCGGGTTAAAGTTCTACAAGTTTGGAGAATACAGCAAGTTTGATGGAAGCAGAATATATAATGCCATATTCTGCAGCGCACATTTAGATGAGATTATATGAGATTATGGGTAAATAGTATATCTCCTGCCAGGATATAACTGAAAGCAAAACCTTGAAAAATATAGGACCTTCCCATAAAATTATGGAAAAGTCCTATATTTGTTTCGTTTTTTGCTCATAATTGCCTTAGAGATTTTGAAAGAAACAATACCAGGTCATCATCATTACAGCACTCAGCGTATTGTTCCAGCTGCTCTCCTCTATACCACACCCCGGAACCATCAAACAGGTATCCTCTCTTTATGTAAATGCGCTGTGCAGAGCCGTATCCAGAATGTACTCCTACTCCCAGGCAAATTGTATTGCTTAACCCTGAGGCGACTTTTTCAACAATATCCAAAATCTTATTGCCGATTCCCCTCTTTCGAAACTTTATGAACACATTAAAATCAACAACTTCAGGTATTCCCTGGCTTTTAAAAGGTCCATCCTTCACTCTTGGAAGGAGTGTTGCATACCCTGCCACATTGCCTTCATATTCACCGATAAAAACATACCTGATGCGGCTGTTCTGTTCTCTGTAATAACACCTGTATTTCTCGATATTTGGGTGATGGCCTTGTACATTTTCTTCTGTAAAAATTATATCTGCATCTTCTTCTTTCATCGTCCTTACAACAATTTTTCCATCATTATAATATATCATTTTCATAAACTCCCCGTCTAAAACTTTCTTTTATCCTTCATTATCCGTTAACTGTGCATTCTCAATAGATTGAGCATTATATAAAATTACTCTCTATGTCCACAGTGAGGACAGGAAGTATAATCATCGTCATACTTGTAACTGCATTTTGGACATACTATCTTGGGCCTTGGCAGATACTTCCTAAGGGTTTCCTCCTGATGCTCTAATTTATACAGAATACTTTCCTGATTATCTAGTATTTTTGCCAAGGCAAAGAAAATTACCGCCGAAAATATCCCCCCTGCTGCAGAAATTAAGAATTGTAAAAATGAACCTGCTAAAAAGCCAGCTACTACTGATATTAGTATAACTATTGCGCCAATGACATAAAGCACTGATATCATCTGAATCCCCCTCCCAAAAATGAACACATTTTATTTATCAAGGAAGGTGTATAAGATCACGATTCCGTTCCTGATTAAGAACAATTGTACCACAAATTGCCAAAGTGTACAAATAATCTCTGCAGCATACCTTCAAAATATGGCTATTATTTAAAAACAATTTCATATTTAATGTTCTCTGTATCTTTAAAAAATAAAGCGTAGTATGTTGGTCCATATTCCGGATAGTATTTGGGCGGTGTAACAATTTCAGCACCTATTGACGATATTTCTTGAAACAATCTATCTACTTCATCAGGTGAATCTGCACGAAACGCCAAGTGATGTAAAGAACCTGGACGCCTGCGATTTACTTTAATATCGGCAAATTGCTCTCTTGGCGAAACAATTGCGAAATGTAAAAATTCAGAGAAGTATTCAACGACTGTAAAATCGTGTTCGGTAATTTCTGCCTTTATTTTTCTACCTGTTTCAAATCCAAGCAATGGCATGAGTCTATCATAAAACTTTTCTGCTCTGTCTAAATCACTAACTGTAATATGAACATGGTCTATAATTGGTTTCATATAATTTTTCCTCCCATCAAATATATATATTACTGCCATAATTTAAAAACTCTACGATGACTCCTCCATCTGCTCCCACATGCTGTATAACTCGTTTATCCTGTTGAGGCATGCCTCATATTCACGATAGGCTTCCCTGGTGGTTTCCGCATTAAAAGCTTCTTCCAATTTCTTCGCCTTCTGCTCCAGTTCCATGATATCCTCTTCCAGCTTCTTACCGGACAAGGCCGGTTTCTTTCTTGACTGACCATCGTTTTTCAAGGTATTATCTTTTTTATTCCCCGAGGCTCCGCAGTGATTGCTGCTTTTATCAGTTCTTGTTTCCTGTCCTTCTTTTGCCTGCCTCTGCTCCTTGTAAAATTCATAATTTCCTTCATAGGCATTGACTTTGCCGTCCTCTACAGCCAGTATCCTGTTCACACAGCGGCTCAGAAAATACCTATCATGGGAGATGGCAATGACGGTGCCCTTGAAATCCCGGATTGCATTCTCCAAGGCTTCTCTGGCTGGCATATCAAGATGGTTTGTAGGTTCATCCATGATGAGACAATCTGCATCCTCCAGCATTATACAGGCCAGGTACAAGCGCACTTTTTCTCCGCCGCTGAGGATTGAAATGCTCTTGTGAACATCATCACCATAGAACTGGAACCTCCCCAAAAACTGCCTTGCCTCCTGCTCATCCATCTCTTTTTTTGTCATTATCTGTTCTATAACCGTCCTTGCTTCCTCTTCAAATCTGATGTCCTGGCCCAGATATGAATATTTTACCCACTCTCCAAGCCTTGCACTTCCTTCAAATGCCGTATCCGAACCGGTCAGGATGCTGATGAGTGTAGTCTTTCCGCAGCCGTTTGGGCCGATAATTCCAACATTTTCTCCGCCTCTTATATGAAAGGAAGCATCATCAAAGAGGAACACGCTGCCAAAGGCCTTTTTCAGATTTTCTACCATTACTATATCCTTGCTGACATGCTTGATCTTCTTAAAGGCCACCCTCGGCCCCTGCTGCCGGTGGAGGTGGTCCTTATCCTTCA
>JAUZPH010000548.1 GCA_030706065.1 Bacillota bacterium
AATTCAGGCCCCACTGAACTTTTATTGAGCTCACAATTTGTTCCAACGGGGAAAAAATGTGAACTGTCCCTCTATATTGAAATTATACAATAGATTATAATATAATTGAAATACATATTAATTATGATTAATATAACTGGGGGTTATGATATGGATAATAACTTGGAGCTTTACAGGATATTTCATACTGTGGCGGTATGCGGCAATATATCTGCGGCCTCGGAGAGGCTCTTTATCAGCCAGCCTGCAGTAAGCAAGACAATTAAGAAGCTGGAGGAAGTCACCGGAACGGTGCTGTTTTCGAGAAACTCCAGGGGGGTTAAGCTGACAGAGGAAGGCAAGGTGTTTTTTCAATATATAGAAAAGGCCATGAATGAAATTACAGTTGGTGAAAAGGTGCTAGACAGGCTAAGAAGGAGGGAGCAGGGGAATATCAAGCTGGGGGTCAGTACAACCTTATGCAAGCATTTTCTTATACCAAAGCTGAGGAACTTCATAAAGGAATATCCGGATATTGAAATCAAGATAAGCAACAATACAAGCTCCATGAATATAGCCCTCGTAGAAAAGGGAGAAGTTGACCTGTGTATAAGCAGCGAACCGCTGGTAAAGGATGATTTTTATGATTTTATAAAGCTTTCGGAGATACAGGACACCTTTGTTGCAGGGAAAGGGTATTTTTACAATATAGACAAAAATGACAATATCGAGATGGTCTCTTCGGAGACCCTGATGCTTCTTGAGCCTGACAATATAGCCCGTAAATATGCAGACGGATACTTTGCCAGCAGATACATGTCTGTCAAGCCTGAAATAGAAATCAGCAACATGGACCTTCTGGTGGAGTTTGCAAAGATAGGCATGGGAGCTACTATAGTCATAAAGGACTTTATAAAAAGTGAACTGGAGGAAGGCAGCCTCGTGGAAATTCCTATGACTCCGGCAATACCAAAGAGGAATATCGGAGTAATCTATCATAGGGATATACCTTTGTCCCTGGCGGCACAGACTTTTTTGGAGTATTTGTTGTAGTATGATAGGACTACCTTTATTTACTTTCGTAACTAGTGTAAAATAAAGGTATATCAAAATATACGCGGATAGGGTGAACATATTATGAAAAAGTTCTTTTCAACGGTATGGAGTGTATTAAGGTATATACTGATATATGCCGGCTGCAGTATTTTAATCGGTATATTCGGAGGAATATATTTTGCAGTTAAATATAACCTGGACAAGGATAAAATCGCACAGGCGGTGCAAAACAATGCGGTTCAATTAACAGGGCTTATATCGTTATTTTCACTAATATTTTTCCTGCTTGTGGTGAAATTTTGCCACAAGAGTATAATCGGCTTTCTTCAATTTAAGAAACTGTCATCAACAGATTGTTTTTATTGTATAGGAATAACTGCAGCCTTTGCTTTCTTTTCAATGAGTCTTATTAATCTGGTAATCAACATATTTCCTGAGTATGAGGAGGTCAGCCAAACTGTACAAACAGCCTTTAATCCCGTAGGTATTCCTCTCATAATCGTGCTTATACCCATATTTGAAGAAATATTTTTCAGAGGCATTATCTTTAATGAACTCAGAAGCAGAATAAACGTTACAGCAGCTGTCATACTTCAAGCCTTGATATTTGGGGTATTTCATGGGAATATACTGCAGGGAATATACACCTTTATGCTGGCAATAATTCTGGCACTGGTATATATATGGACCCGGTCCATTTGGTCAAATATAATAGTGCACATCACTTACAATTTGCTCGGTTCAATTGTAATTCCCATCATAATGTACCTTACTCAGTTCTTTATTATCGGATATCTTGTAATCGGCGGAGCATTGACGGTATTTCTGATCCGGAGAATGTATATGAGGGCGAAGCTGCTTCAGAGGGAAAATGCTTTTATAAATCCGGTTGAAGAGAGCTACAATTCCAATCTGAATTAAAGGAACAAAGTTATATTCAGGTCACTTGCAAGGTAAAAGATAATGGAGGACAAATATGATATTTCTCAGGTACATATATATAGCACTTTTCATAATCGGTATTTTTATGGAGCATAAAGCAATTGATGCCGCAGGAATCGTACTTATACTAATCTTTATCATCAATAATCAGTTGAGGTATTTCATACTGCCGAAGAAGAAGCTTTATGTGGTACCCTCAATTATAATTGAAATAATAATAGCCATATTTTTATACCCTCTAACCGATTTTTTAGGCTCGTTGATATTTGCTCCTGCTTTAATAGATACAATATACTATCTGGATATTCTATATGCCTCCGTCTATGCGGTGGCAGCAGCAATATTTATGTCCGTTCAGGGCAGGTATAACAGCCTATGGATCTGGATAGCAGCGGTGATGCCCATTTTACTGCTTTTACTTCGGGTTAAGGATGAGGAGACCAGAAAGATAGTAGCCCAGGACCTTTATGATAAGCTCAGGGAAAAGGATGAAGAGTTAAAAAGGGTAAACAAGGAACTGGAGGCCTATGCAAACACAATAGAGGAGATTGCAGTACTGCGGGAAAGAAACAGGATATCTCGGGAAATACACGACAATGTTGGACATGCATTATCAACTATAATAATACAGCTTGGTGCTATTGAAAAAATAAGCAGGGTCAGCGGTGAAGAGGCAGGCAGAATGGCAAACAACCTTGAAGCCTTTACAAAGGAAAGTATGGAAAGGGTGAGAACCGCCGTTAGAGCCATGAAACCTAGGGAATTTGAAGAGTATGAGGGAGTAATAGCAATTTCGGAAATGATAAAAAACTTTCAAAAGCTTACGGGTATAGAGGTTAACCTTAAGGTGTCGGATAAAGTCTGGAAGTTGAACTCGGATCAAACTATGGCAATGTACAGAATAATTCAGGAATTTCTGTCCAATTCAATTAGACACGGTAAGGCTACAAGAGTTAATATATTTATAAACTTCCTTGATACAAACCTCAGAGTACACTTGAAGGATAACGGGAAGGGGTGCTCCAAGGTTGTATCCGGAGTTGG
>JAUZPH010000549.1 GCA_030706065.1 Bacillota bacterium
ATGAAGACCGGTATTCAGGTCTGTGATTTGTTCAATGACAGCGTCCTGAGAGAAAAAACTGAGTTAAGCATTGAAGTAAAAAACAAAATACTAAAAAGTATTTACAACGCACCACCCCTTGATGTAGATAGTATATATAGTGAATTGACAAGTTATAGAGAACGAGTAGAACCCCTGGTGTGTGATACTGCAGTTTATCTGAATAATGCTGTCAGGCAGGGTAAGAAAATACTGCTGGAAGGCCAACTTGGAGCATTGAAGGACCCTGATAACGGCATATATCCACTTACCACCTCTTCGTCACCCCTTGCCGGCTTTGGAACAGTTGGCGCGGGTATTCCGCCATATGAGATAAAGGAGGTTGTGACGGTAGTCAAGGCATATTCCACCTGTGTCGGAGCAGGTGCATTTGTAAGCGAGATTTTCGACGATGAGGCTGACAAGCTTCGAAGGCTGGGCGGGGACTGCGGCGAGTATGGAGCAACTACCGGAAGGCCCCGCAGAATGGGATGGTTTGATTCAGTTGCTTCAAGATACGGCTGCATGCTGCAGGGAACAACGGAGGTGGCACTGTCCCTAATTGATGTTCTTGGATACCTCGATGAGATACCCGTCTGTACGGCTTATGAGATTAATGGAAGGGCAGTCACTGATTTCCCTGTTACTCCTCTTTTGAACAAGGCAAAACCGGTTTACACCATACTGAAGGGCTGGAAATGTAATATCAGTTACATACGTAACTATGAGGAACTGCCTGATAACGCAAGAAAGTACATCGAATTTATTGAAAAACAAATTGGATATCCTGTAAAAATAATTTCTAACGGCCCTAAGAGGGAAGATATAATTCTGAGATAAATATATATACTAAGCACGGAATATGGCTCTGTTATATAAAAGTGGTAGGTGGGTTTTAGTGGACAATCTATATATACAACTACCACGTTTTTGTTACATAGAGATAGTTTGACTTAAGTATATATTCAGTTGCTATATGTGTTTCCAATATTTCTTATATATGCTAGAATTTAAATAAGAAGTCTTGTGGAATCTGTTTCAGGAAATTTTTTACCGGATCATATTTGGAGGTGTATTAAAAGTGAGATTTGAAAAGTTGGATGAAAAGTATCTGGAAGATGCAGTAAAGCTTGCACAAGAACAGTATGATACAGAACAGAAACACATAGATGCACTATATGAGAAGGATTATAAGAGTATTCTGACCGGTTTGCTGGGGGAGATATTCAGGTTCAGGAACGGTTTGGTGGCTGTTGAACGGGGAAAAGTAACAGGGTATCTAAGCTTCTGGCCGGCAAGAGATGGATTTTTCGGCAATGTAAAAGGAACATTTTCACCGATCTTTGCAAATGCTTATGGAGGAGATAGGCGAGGTAAACTGGCTTCACTTCTATTTCAATATGCATCGGAAGAAATGATAAAAGAAGAAGTTTTAAGTTATGCGATTTGTGTATATGGTCACGATACTGAGGTTATGACATCCTTGTCAATGAACGGGTTCGGCATCCGGTGCAGCGATGCGGTCAGAAATGTTGACAACCCTCTCGACATTCAAGTTAATCCGGAATACCCCTACCAGGAAATGCATTACAGTGAAGCCTGCTGCCTGCTGCCATTAAAGAACAGTCTTGTGAGGCATATGGGAAAGAGCCCGACTTATTTTCCTCTTGAGGAATTCTCGGAAGAGGAATTTACAGCATTGTGCCACAAGCGGCAGTCACGTTTCTTTGTTGCCAGGGACAAGTCAGAGATAATTGGGTATCTTGAACTCATGGATGATGGAGAAACCTTTATCACCGAAGAACCGGATATACTCAATATCTGCGGAGCATATTTGAAGGAAGACTACCGAGGGAAAAATATACTTCAGAGCCTGCTTTCCTTTGTTCTCGAAACCTTAAGGAGAGACGGTATAAAACGTTTGGGGGTGGATTGCGAAACCATCAATCCGACGGCATTAAAATTTTGGGGAAAATATTTTGATAATTATACCTACAGCTTTGTGAGAAGAATTGATGAAAGAATCCTTAGATAAGATATCATTGGTGAGGTATTTAAATATGAAAAGTGAATTTGAAAAGGCTGCCCTTGAACATGGGGACAGGTTAAAGGTCATTCCGGTAGAACACTTAAAAGATTATAAAAGGCATATCCTTTACAGAAGAAGAAACCGAAATGCTGCTGGAAGGGAAACCTATTGATACTTTCTCCAGCGAAATTAAATCAAAGATATATCTGCTTGGAATTGATGAATGGTATGCGGCTATTCCAAGAAATTTAAAGACATTACTTAAATTATAAGCTCTATTCATGAACTATGTTGATATTTTAACAATATTAATAGAGGCCCTGGTTGAATTACGGGCTTCTTAGATTCGTTTGAAAAGAAAATTACGAAGCAATCTCAACTTTACTTTTAGTTAACCATTTTAATAAACAATATACTGCAAACCCTAAGAGAGAACCTAAAACATTTAGGGTCAGGTCGTCTATATCTCCACTGCCTAAGTAAAATATTTCTTGAATCAACTCTATAAAAAAACTTATCCCAGCAGAAATGAAAAAAATCTTTTTTGAATTATTACACGTCCTAAATAACAGAGGCAACAAAAATCCAAGTGGGCAAAACGCTAAAATATTTCCTGATAAATTCTGAATTGCAATGTTAACAGATGGTTTACCACCCAGATAATAAATAATAGTTTTTAAAGGAATAAAATTTATACCTGCTACTCTCTGCCATAAAGGTATAGGATTGCTATATCTAAACTTGGCAACATCTATGATGAGTTCCTGCCGGAGTGGGGTTACAAAGTAACTGACGATAATAATGAAGAAATACATTTAACCTGAAATTCAGCGGAAGTTACAATACTAATTTTTTCTTGTTGGTGTTCTCGACAACTTTTACTTCATTACCCGTTCCGACAATAATTCTGTCACAGGTATTTAAAAACAATCCTGTTTCCAACACACCTGGTATGGATTTTAAGCTTTCAGA
>JAUZPH010000055.1 GCA_030706065.1 Bacillota bacterium
CAGCCCGCTGCCGAAATATACTGCAAGGGTCTTAAACCCGTTTTTATGTATCAGGTAACCAATGTTTGAAAGATTCCCCTTACCTACATCCAAAATTGATGGAATCGCTATTCTGTGTACACTGCTTTTCATCCTATCACCTTCTTTCAGTAAAATATATACTATAATTTTAACATAATGAAGAAGAATTATTGGTACAATTTCTTAATAAGTCCATATCATACTTCGAAAGTTATTTAATATTTTAACATTGAAAACGTATTCCAATGTATCTGGCGATTGATGCATTTCATAATGTATGAATTGATAAGTGACAATAGCTGTGCATTTATATGAGGATTTTATAATATAATTGTAGAAAATGTAATTAAAACTAAATATTGTATACATAGGAACAATTAGTATATAATATAATACAGATGTATTATAACAGTTTTCTTATCAATAGTATGTTAATTGATTAACGAGGAGGGTATCGCATTGTTAAACAGTGATGAAAAGTTCTGCTGTTGTGAAAGTGCAGGAAAGGATGACAGATTGGAAAAAGTAAAGACTGTTATCGAAGACAATAAGAATGTGAGGGGAGGGCTCATACCGGTACTTCATCATATCCAGGAACTATATGGATACTTACCGGAGGAAGCACTGAAGGTTGTATCTGAAGGTTTGGATGTTCCAATGACGGAGATTTACGGAGTGGCTTCCTTTTATCACTTTTTTTCTTTGGAACCGAAGGGGGAGCATGTTATACGGGTTTGCCTCGGTACTGCCTGCTATGTTAAAGGCAGCCAAACAATAATTGACAGATTGGCCCGGGAATTAAGTGTGGAGGTTGGGAAAACCACCTCTGACGGAAAATTTACCCTGGAAGCTACCAGATGCCTCGGAGCCTGCGGCCTTGCACCGGTGATGACTGTTGATGACAAGGTCTATGGAAGGGTCACCCTGGATGACGTAAGAAGGATATTGGATGAGTATTCTAGCGGTGATATGAATTCTGATAATGCAGTTGTTGCAGGTGAGGGGGTATAGTATGAAAACCATTCAGGAACTGGAGGAAATAAGGCGGAATACCTGGGATAAGGTAAATCCGGGAAGGGACAGAAAGTACCCCAGAATCGTAGTGGGTATGGCAACCTGTGGAATAGCAGCGGGAGCAAAGCCGGTACTTTCAGCAATACTTGAAGAGATAAGAGAACTGAATATAAGAGAGATAGAGGTACGACAAACGGGCTGTATTGGAATATGCAAGCTGGAACCGGTGGTAGAGGTTTACATCCCCGGTGAAGAGAAAGTCACCTATGTAAAGATGAATGCAGCAAGAGCCAGAAGGATTATAAGGGAACATGTTGCAGGCGGCACCGTAATAGATGAATATACCATGCACGTGGTAGAGGGCAAGGTATTGAATGATTACACCGTAATAAAGGACGTATAGGGGGGAGTTTGGGATGAACTTATTTGGTGCACAGATAGTGGTGTGCGGCGGTACAGGTTGTGCTTTGGAAGGTGCAATGAATATAACAAATGTAATAAGAAATGAGCTCAAGAAACATCATATAGAGAATGAAATCGAGGTTGTGAGAACAGGGTGCCTTGGGCTCTGTGAGCTCGGGCCAATCATGATCATCTATCCTGAAGGAACCTTTTACAGCAAGGTAAGTATAAAGGATGTTCCTGAAATTATTGAGGAGCATATAGTAAACGGCAGGGTGGTTGAGAGGCTTGCCTACTATAAGTCCATCGATGATTACGGAGTAAGGTCTCTTAATAATGTAGGTTTTTACAAGAAACAGCTGAGGATAGCTCTTAAGAACTGCGGAATTATAGATCCGGAGAGTATAGACGAGTATTTGGCTTTTGACGGCTACAGGGCTCTTGAAAAGGTTATCACAGAGATGAAGCCGGCAGAGGTAATTGACGTTATAAAGAGGTCAGGCCTTGGAGGCAGAGGGGGCGGGGGGTTCCCGACCGGCCTGAAATGGGAGCTTGCGGCTAAGCAGGTGAATGACGAGAAGTATATAATCTGCAATGCTGATGAAGGAGACCCTGGCGCGTTTATGGACCGTTCCGTACTAGAGGGGGACCCCCATGTGGTTTTGGAGGCCATGACCATAGGAGGATATGCCATCGGTGCCAGTGAGGGGTATATATATGTGAGAGCGGAATATCCTCTTGCTGTGGAAAGGCTGAAGATTGCAATTGAACAGGCAAGGGAATACGGGCTCTTGGGTGACAATATTCTAGGTACCGGCTTTAAATTTGATATAAATATAAGACTGGGAGCCGGAGCCTTTGTCTGTGGAGAGGAAACAGCCCTTATGAACTCCATCGAGGGAAAAAGGGGAATGCCGAATCCAAAGCCACCTTTCCCTGCATTGAGCGGCCTGTGGAAAAAGCCTACCGTCATCAATAATGTTGAAACCTTTGCCAACATACCTCAGATTATTATGAAAGGTGCCGAATGGTTCTCAAGCATCGGAACGGAGAAGAGCAAGGGGACCAAGGTTTTTGCCCTTGGCGGAAAAATCACCAACGGCGGCCTGGTTGAGGTGCCTATGGGTATTACTCTCAGGGAGGTTGTCTACGAAATTGGAGGAGGGATACCCAATGGAAAGAAATTCAAGGCGGTTCAGACCGGAGGGCCTTCCGGTGGCTGCATCACCGAGGAGAACCTGGATACTCCCATCGATTATAAATCCCTGACGGCTCTTGGATCGATGATGGGCTCCGGCGGCATGATTGTAATGGACGAAGACAACTGCATGGTAGATGTAGCAAGATTCTATCTTGACTTTGTAAAGGATGAATCCTGTGGAAAATGTACTCCCTGCAGAATTGGCACCAAGAGGATGCTGGAAATACTTCAGAAGATAACCCAGGGCAAAGGTACCCTGGAGGACCTTGACAGGCTGGAGAGTCTGGCTCAGCAGATAAGAAAGGTTTCCCTCTGCGGCCTTGGGCAGACAGCGCCGAATCCGGTTCTATCCACCTTAAAATATTTCCGGGAGGAATATATTGCCCATGTAGTAGATAGAAAGTGCCCTGCAGGAGTTTGTACAGCTCTTGTAGAGTACAGCATCAACCCGGAGAAATGCAGAGGCTGCAGCCTCTGTGCAAGGCAGTGTCCTGTAAATGCAATAAGCGGCAAGATAAGGCAGCCATACAGCATAGATTCAAGTAAATGTATCAAGTGTGGTGCCTGTGCAGAAAGGTGTCCGTTTAAAGCAATTGAAAAGGATTGATTCAGTGAAAGGAAGTGAAAAAAATGACTATGGTCAAATTTAAAATAGATGACAGTGAGCTTCAAGTCCCTGCTGGAACCACAGTGCTGGAAGCTGCCAGGAGCATAGGAATAAAGATTCCGAGTCTGTGTTATCTCAAGGGGGTTAATAAGTGTTCCGCCTGCAGAATCTGTGTAGTGGAAGTCGGGCCGAGGCTCATAGCCTCCTGTACTCTGGAAGCGGAAGAGGGCATGGAGATAAAAACTAATACTCCTGCCGTCAGAGAGGCAAGAAGGCTTGTGGTTGAGCTTCTGTTGTCAAATCATAGGAGGGAATGTACTATCTGCGGCAGAAATGAGAACTGCGAACTTCAAAACTATGCAAAGGAACTTAATGTAAGAGATATCAAATATGACGGGGAAAAGGTATCAAAACCTCTTGACTCCTCTTCGGCTTCAGTGGTAAGAGACCCTGAAAAGTGCATACTCTGTGGAAGATGCATAAGTACTTGCCGGGAGGTACAGACCGTCAATGCCATCGGATATATGAGCAGGGGCTTCGACACTTCCGTAGCGGCGCCTTATGACAGGCCGCTGGGAAGTACGGTCTGCATAAACTGCGGACAATGCATAATGGCATGTCCAGTTGGTGCTTTAAGTGAGAAGAATGATGTGGATAATGTATGGCGGGCTCTGGCTGACAAGGACAAATATGTAGTTGTTCAGACCGCTCCGGCGGTAAGAGTGGCACTGGGTGAGGAATTTGGCCTGCCCATGGGAACAAGAGTCACCGGAGAGATGGCGGCAGCGCTTAGAAAGCTCGGTTTTAAAAAGGTATTTGATACGGATTTTGCGGCAGACCTCACTATAATGGAGGAAGGTACGGAACTTTTAAGGAGGCTTGACAAGGGAGAAAACCTTCCCCTTATGACCTCCTGCTGTCCCGGATGGGTCAAGTTTGTTGAGCATTTCTACCCGGATATGCTGGATAATCTGTCCACCTGCAAGTCTCCCCATGAGATGGAGGGGGCGCTGATAAAGACTTATTTTGCAGACAAGATGGGTATAGCCCCTGAAAATATTGTGGTAGTTTCAATAATGCCCTGCGTAGCCAAGAAATATGAGAGGCAGAGGGAGGAACTTGGGAACCGCGGCCTGCTGGACGTGGACTATGTATTGACCACGAGGGAACTGGCACAGATGATTAAGGAAGCTGGAATAGATTTCAAAGGTTTAAGGAGTGAAGGTTTTGACAACCCTCTGGGGGATTCAACGGGAGCAGCAGTAATCTTCGGGGCTACAGGAGGAGTTGCAGAGGCTGCCTTGAGAACGATTTTTGAACTCACCGGCAAGGAAGAACTTGATAATATCGAATTTGAAGCAGTTAGAGGAACGGATGGCATTAAAATAGCGGAACTTGAGCTTCCAGATGGAAGAAAGGTCACTGCGGCAGTTGCCAATGGACTTTCCAATGCCAGGGCTGTTCTGAAGATGGTCCGGGATGGGGAGAGAAAAATTGATTTCATCGAGGTCATGGCCTGCCCGGGAGGCTGTGTCACCGGAGGAGGGCAGCCGATTGTAAACGCCAAAGACCTTGAAATGATAAATCCAAGATCAGTAAGAGCCGGTGCCATCTATGAGGAAGACAGGGGGATGCCTGTGAGAAAATCTCATAAGAACCCATATATAAATCAAATATACGAAGAATTTCTAGGAGAACCTAATGGGCATAGGAGCCACGAGCTGCTGCATACCCATTATGTAAAAAGGGAAAAGTTCTAAGGAATTTTGGGGCTGCCGATATTAATGGTGGCCTTTTTTTACGTTTGTAGAGGAAAATAACGAAATATGTAGAATAAAGTATCTTGGAAGGTAGGATACCTCAGTATATAATATCCTGAATACAATATAGAGGAGATTAGAGAAATAAGTATCTGTAAGCAGTGTATGGAATATTACAGATAAAAATTATATAAGGGAGAGATTGATTCTTATGACGGGAAAAAAGGTTTATCTGACCATTGACGATGTACCAAGCAGGGATTTCAGAGAAAAGCTGGATTTTCTCTATAAGAGAAATATACCGGCAGTATTCTTCTGTGTCGGAAAAGACATGGAAAATCACGAGGAGGATCTGGTAGAGGCGGTTAGAAGAGGGTATATCCTTGGAAACCATTCCTATGAACACGGATATTTTTCCGAAATGCAGCTGGTGGAGTGCAGGGCTTCCATACAGAGAACGGATGAAATAATTGACAGGGTATACAGGAAAAGTGGGATTGAAAGAACCAAAAAGTTCTTCAGATTCCCATACTTTGACCAAGGAGGATCTGCTGACTCAAAGTCCTATGAGGCAAGATGGTCCAGGCCACAGAGTGAATGGTTTGTATATGAGCGTGAAGATAGAAGGCTTGCTATACAGGAGTTTTTAAAGGAACTTGGCTATAGTCAGCCCAGGCTTGAAGGAATAAATATGAAGTTTCTTACGGATAAGACACTGCTGGAGGGCATCGATGTGCGCTGTACCTTTGATCAGATGGAGTATTTTTTTGGTACTGATTATGCACCATATGGCATGGATAAGGAAGCTGCCATACTGGCAAGAATCGAAGAGGATGTTCCATATGGCGGCAGAGCCTTAAATTGCCTTGAGACCACAGACATAGTACTGGTTCACGATCATGAGAATACAACGGAATTATTCTACAAAATAATAGGTAGGTATGTGGAAAAGGGATTTGAATTCCTGAGATTTTAACTGTAAGTCGGGCTGCCGGAGAAAATTATTGATTATCGGTTAGTAAAGGTTGATAAGCGTAGGAAAATAACATGCAGATAAGGGGCGTTCGGATGGGACCATCGGATATATTTGAGAAGCATATAGCTGATACTATAAAAAAACTGATCAAAAAGCAAAACGAATTGAGAAAAAGCGAAGAGAGATACAGAATAGTAGCCGAAGCCACCAAGGACATTATCTGGGAAGGGGATCTGATCAACAAGAAACGGTACTTTTCCGGAAAACTCAAGGAAATACTCGGATATGACCAGGAGGAACTGGAGGGCCTGGAAGACTGGTTTAACATTGTTCATCCTGAAGATGTGGCTTCTGTCAGGTCGGATATTAGGAGGCAGATTCGGGAAAAGATAGAGGTTGAAGCCTTTGAATATAGAGTCAGGGCCAAGGATGGAAGCTATAAATGGCTGTTCTCCAATACCAAGTGTGAATTTAATGATAAGGGTGAAGCAGTCTCAGCCTTTGGAGCTTTTACGGATATAACGGAACTGAAGGAACAGCAGAAGAGGATTCACGATTTGGCCTATTATGATTCCGTAACCGGACTGCCCAACAGAGTTGTGTTGAAAGAAGTAGTAGATGAGAAGATACAAAAGGGTAATATGTTTTCTATGATTTTTATGGACCTGGATAATTTTAAATTTGTAAATGACTCTTTTGGGCACCTGATGGGAGATAAGCTGCTGGTAGAGGTAGGGAAAAGATTGAGGGAAGTAGATAATGACAAGGTTATGTCCTTCAGGTTAGGTGGAGATGAGTTTATAATATTAGTGGGAAATATAGAAGGTAAGGAAGAGGTAGAACTGCTTTCAAAGTATTTACACAAGGTTTTATCCAGCCCTTTCTTGGTAGACGGGCATATGTTCCATGTCAATCACAGCAGTGGTGTAGTCATTTACCCCGAAGACGGGGATGATTTCCAGGAGCTTTTAAAAAATGCAGATACCGCCATGTACAAATCCAAGGACTCCGGTAAAGGTACTAATTCCTTTTACCATTCCAAGATGGGGAGGGAGGCGGTGGAGAAGGCCAGGATCGAAGGAGACTTGCATAAGGCAATAGAGAATAATGAATTCCAATTATACTACCAGCCCATAGTTGATGTTACTTATGGAAGAATAAAGGGATGTGAGGCTTTAATCCGATGGAATCATCCTCACGACGGGATGATTCAGCCTGATAAATTTATTCCTATAGCAGAAGAAAACGGAACTATTATAAACATAGGAAAATGGGTCTTTGAAACTGCCTGTCAGTATGCTAAAAAGATGCATGACAGTGGATATAGGGATTTTTATGTCTCTGTCAATATTTCTCCACATCAGCTGCTTCAAAAGGAGTTTACAGATTTTATACTCAGTACTATAAAGAGGGTGGGCATATCTTCTGAGCTGGTGGTGATAGAGATAACTGAATCCGTCCTGATAGAATCCATGGATCTGGCTATAAGGAAGCTGAAAAAGTTGAGAAATAACAATATAAAAATAGCATTGGATGACTTTGGGTGCGGTTACTCCTCGCTTACATACTTGAGGACTCTGCCGATAAATATTGTTAAAGTGGACAGATCCTTCATTTCAGATATACAGTCCCTTGAGGACACAAGAAATATGACGAACATAATAATCCTGCTGGCCAGACAATTGGGTTTAAGTGTTACCGCTGAAGGCGTTGAAGATATGTATCAGCTGGACTACCTGAAAAGGCATGGCTGCGATAAGTTTCAGGGCTATCTCAGGAGCAGGCCTGTGCCGGAAACAGAATTCCTTAATCTCATGAGCCTTCAGGCTGAGGCTTAGGGGGGTACCAGCTTAAATATCAATAATAGTTTTTAAAAAAGTAATAGGCTGTCTAATGCATTGCATTGACAGCCCCAAAAGGTTAACCTGGATTTTTATCTCCTTCTCATTCATGTGCCCGACAGTTTAGTTCGGCCTGTCTTTTCAAAGCCATCAAAGGACTATGTCAAAGAATATTCAGAACCGCAGCATTGCACAGTGTAGGAAGGTTGCAAAACAACAAAATCACCTCAGTGTGCCAGGAAGATTCTCTGAGGAATCAATATTGGCTTTGTATCTCATCAATCGGCAACAGTTGACGCTTTGTATAATTTCCATCCAAATTAACCTCCTGGAAATATTATATCAAAAAATACTGGCAAATGGAATATAATGGAAACATATTTCTTATACTTTTTTGAAATATTTGAAAGGGTATGGCAAGGTACATGGATTAAGATATTATAAGCTGCTTCATCAAGTCCTGGTCTATATTGCCTCCGGTGATAATGACAGCAACATTTTTACCTTTGAATAATTGCGGGTAGGATATTATTGCTGCCACTCCCACTGCTCCTGCAGGTTCTGCCACTACCTTTTCCTCCAGAAGCAGCATTGTTATTGCCTGTTTTATTTTTGACTCGTCAACTACCACAATTCTGTCTATACACTGTTCTGCCATTTTATAGGGAATCTCTGAAACTCCTCCTACCAGAGCATCACATATACTTTCCTCAGAGGGATATTCCAGATAACATTTCTTGTCCGCCAGAGCTTTCACCATGGCGGGACAGGCAGCTGTCTGTACTCCTACTATTTTTATTTCAGGCTTAATATGCTTGGCGGCTACACTCACTCCTGTGATTATACCTCCGCCGCCTATTGGAACGACTATGATGTCAATATCGGGGTTCTGTTCTAAAATCTCCAGAGCTATGGTGCCCTGTCCTGCAATGACCTCCACATCGGAGCTTGAATCGACAAATGTAAGGTTTTCCTTCTCGGTTACTTCCAGCGCTATTTTATGAGTATCATCATAATTTTTACCGGCTTGTACAACTTCCGCTCCGTAGTATTTGATTTTTTCAATCTTGGCCGAGGGTGCCGTTTCCGGCACAAAGACCTTGGATTTTTTGACCCCCAGCAAGTGAGAGGCAAAGCTTATTCCGGAAGCATGGTTACCGGAAGAGGAGGCTATTATTCCTCTTTCCTTTTCTTCCTCCGTAAGTGAAGTGATCTTGCTGAGAGCACCCCTTATTTTGAAGTTTTTCAACTTCTGCTGGCATTCCAGTTTCAAATAGACATTCATTTCATCTTTACTTAGCTTCATGGAAAAATCCAAAGGTGTTACGGAAATATATTTTTCAATCCGTTCTTTTGCACTGATTATATCTTCAAAGGTTACCATCTTACTCCTCCGTGAATTTCAAATTTATTCTCACTGTACTTCTCACCTTTTAAATGTATTTGTATACAATAATCTGAAAATATTTCTTGACAAGAGTATGACTATGATTGCATAATTATAACATTTGTAATCCGACAATATAGTCTAATATACGATATGTAAAGACTATGCATATGTTCTGCGTTAATAAAGTTATAATACAATTAAAATTCTGAAAAGACAAGTACATCTCGATTAAAAAATACGCATAATTATTTACGAAAAATGTTGAAATGAATAAATATTCAGTGTATAATTATCCGGTATAAGAGACTAGATTGTATACAAATACAAATACTATATGGTTTATGATCTC
Organism: Bacillota bacterium; assembly: GCA_030706065.1. Lineage (GTDB taxonomy): Bacteria > Bacillota > Clostridia > Clostridiales > Clostridiaceae > JAEZDX01. The sequence continues at coordinate 9,562 of JAUZPH010000055.1, forward strand.
TCAGATAACTTTTGTAAAGGGAGGATTTTCATGATCAATGTAAAAAACCTTCAAAAAAAGTTTGGCCACCTTCATGTGTTAAAGGGAATTGACATGACAGTAAAAAAGGGCGAAGTTATTGTTGTTATAGGCCCATCGGGTTCAGGGAAGAGTACCTTTCTGCGCTGTCTGAACAGATTGGAAGACGTTGATGGTGGGGAAATTACTTTTAAAGGTAAATCCATATTCTCGGAATTTAAGAACATAAATGAATTAAGAGAAAACATAGGCATGGTATTTCAGCAGTTTAATCTGTTTCCGCATATGACAGTTATGAAGAATATCACACTTGCACCTTTGAAATTGAACAAGCTGAATCACGAAGAAGCCCATAAGAAAGCTTCTCAGTTGTTGGAACGTGTAGGTTTAAAGGACAAGGAAAATGCCTATCCGAATCAGTTGTCCGGAGGGCAGAAGCAAAGAATAGCCATAGCCAGAGCACTGGCCATGTCCCCGGAAGTAATGCTTTTTGATGAGCCAACCTCTGCGCTGGACCCTGAGATGGTGGGAGAGGTACTTCAAGTTATGAAGGAACTGGCGGAAGAGGGTATGACAATGGTAGTAGTAACCCATGAAATGGGTTTTGCCAAAGAGGTGGCCGACAGAGTCATATTTATGGACGATGGAAAGATTCTCGAAGAGGGGACGCCGGAGGAAATCTTCAATAATCCAAAAGAGGCAAGAACAAAGGAGTTCCTCAGCAGAGTAATATAAAGATTAACGTGTCTAAATTCAAGCAGAGATAACTGCAACTTAACAAGGAGGTGAGTAAAATGGATATGGAGCTTATAACCAAGTATTACAAATATTTTCTCATAGGCGCAGGAAATGCCGTGCTGCTGTCCATATTTACTGTTATCATAGGTGTAATTTTTGGTGTTTTGCTGGCACTCATGAGATTGTCGAAAGTTAAAGTATTAAAGATAATTGCAACCAGCTATGTAGAATTTATTAGAGGAACCCCTCTTATGGTACAGCTGTTCCTAATATTCTATGGACTTCCACAGCTTGGGATCAACTTTCCGGATATAAATCTGCTCGGAATGGATTTCTCCAGATTTCTTTCCGGTATAGTAGCTTTATCCATAAATAGCTCTGCTTATGTATGCGAGATAATACGAAGCGGAATTCAGTCCATAGATAAGGGACAAACTGAGGCCTCGAGGTCATTGGGGCTTAACTATGCAAAGACAATGAGGTATATAATTATCCCACAGGCCTTTAGAAATATACTTCCGGCACTGGGAAATGAATTTGTCACTGTTATAAAGGAGTCTTCCGTTATTTCGGTAATAGGGATTCCGGAACTCATGTATAATGCGGATACGGTCAGGGGTATTACCTATGAACCCTTCCAGCCGCTCATTATTGCGGCAGTCTTATACTTTGTACTAACCTTCAGCATATCAAGAGGGCTGGCAAAGATAGAGAAAAAACTTGCGAATTAATAATTAATCGAACGGAGGAAAAAGTAATGATAAAAATCGGAAAAATGATGAAAACTTTAGTTGCCTGTGGAATGGTGCTCAGCTTAGCACTAGGAATGGTTGGCTGTAAAAAAAGTGGACAAAGTGCTTTGGATAGGATAAAACAGTCGGGTAAGCTGGTACTTGGTACCTGCGCAGACTATCCGCCCTATGAGTTTCATAAAACAACAAACGGCAATGATGAGATTATTGGCTTTGATGTAGAGATTGCAAAGGCTATAGCAGATGAACTGGGTGTAAAGTTAGAGATAAAGGATATGAAATTTGACGGCCTTTTACCTGCGCTGAAGACAAATAATATTGATCTGATTGTTGCAGGGATGAACATAACCCCTGAAAGACAGAAACAGGTTGACTTTTCAAAGCTTTACTATACAGCAAAACAAGCAGTGGTTGTAAGAAAAGAGGACAAGGATAAGTTTGACAGTCTGGAAGCTTTAAGCGGCAAGAAGATAGGTGTCCAAAAGAGCTCAACTCAAGAAACTATTGCCAAAGATTCCATCAAGGATGCGCAGCTTACATCCCTCGGAAAGGTTACAGACTTGATGCTTGAAGTAAAAAACAAGAAAGTAGACGGTATATTGGTAGTAGATGAAGTTGCAAAAGCCTATGTAAATAAAAATGATGATTTGGCTATTGCAGGTGCAGTATTTAAGGATGCCGACGACAGCTCTGCCATTGCAGTGAACAAAGGTAACGGGGATCTCATCGACGTTATCAACAAGGTTATAGATAAGCTGAATTCACAGAATAAAATAACAGACTGGGTAACTCAGTATAATGATGTTGCACAGCAGGATTAATAAAAACAGAATGCATAACCAGTATGGAGGACTCTGCCTATCAGGCAGGGTCCCATATTTCAAGATTTTTCACTCTAAAAGGGTTGATTTTAGTTGAATTGAGTATTTGTATAATGTATAATTATACAAAACAGTGTAATAAAATCCAATGTGGAGGGTTGATATGGGGGCGTTACCGAAAATCGGAAGCAAGGTTTCTTTGGCTGAAAGAGCCTATGAAAGTATCAAGAATGCCATTCTTATGAATCACTTTAAACCGGGGGATATCTTATCGGAGGAGAAGCTGGCGGAAGAGCTGCTCATAAGCAGGACTCCAGTAAGAAGTGCGCTCAAGGCACTGGCTTTTGACCACCTGGTGGTACTTAATCCTTCTAAGAATATTGTCGTATCGGATGTATCAAAAGAAGATATTGAGGATATTACAGTTGCAAGAGTTCCTCTGGAAGCTGTGGCGGTTACGCTGGCGGCTGCCAAGGCGGACATGGATGGTTTGGATAATCTGAAGGAGACTCTGATAGTTCAAAAAAAAGCAGTTGCCATGAAGGATTATGAATTATTCATAAAAATGGATTATGACTTTCATGTTTCCATAGCAAGGCTTTCAAACAACAAGTGGCTCGATGAGATGGTTACAAGGGTAAATACCATTGTTCACAGATATCTGATACTTTCTGGCAGCATGAGGGATTATACCGCCGAGGCGTTGACCGAGCATGAGAAGATTCTCCGGGCCATTGGAAATTCAGATATACAAAAGGCGGAAGCTATGATGAGGCAGCATTTGAACAGAAGCCTGTAGCTTTTCATGCAAAGGGACTGTATATAATTTA
>JAUZPH010000550.1 GCA_030706065.1 Bacillota bacterium
GCCTTGGGACCTATATCCCCTAGCCCCAATACAGCTGTTCCATCCGTAACTACTGCTACCAGATTTCCTTTTGAAGTATACTTGTACACATTTTCTTCATTCTCATGAATCTTTCTGCAGGGCTCTGCAACTCCTGGAGTATACGCCAAACTTAAATCCTCTCTGGTTTCAACCTTCACCTTTGAACACAGTTCAATCTTTCCGGTATTCTTTTCATGTAGTTTTAAGCTTTCTTCAAAGTAATTCATTTTCGATATCATCCCTTTTATTTTATTTAAACTTTTGTAACCGTTTGCTATGTGTAAATGATAACATCAGCTTTATATTATTTAAATATTATAAACTTAAAGAACATTTTATGGTCATAAAGAACACTTTGTTATATTTATAACAGCTGCTCTTATATTTCGTCGGAACCATGGCTGAGAAAGATCCCCAATTTATATTTATGATGATTTAGTAAGGCTTTCTGTCGGAATCGAGGATGCGGAAGATACAGATGCGGAAATTTAAACCTTAATGTATTCGCCTGAGAAAATATCGAATCTTCACCGATTTTTCGAAGGCGATAGATTAAAATATAAATTTCCGCAGCTATATAATTGAAGATATTGAAAATGCCTTGAAAGCAGTTGATTTAGTCACATGTAATTTTCATCTTGGCATGATAAAAAGCTTCAGAAGTACATATAGTGCTTCCGAAGCTTTTTCCAATTATTGATTCTTTATCCGGCTATTTAATGCTGCTATTCAAAAACCTTCCTCTTACTTGAGGCGCCTATTCCCATTCCCTCTCTATATTTTGCCACAGTCCTTCTTGAGATGTTGATATTCATATCTTGTAATTTCTCCGAGATATCCTGGTCCGACATAGGTCTGCTTCTATCTTCGCTGTCGATGAGCTTTTTGATTTCTTTCTTTACCACCGCTGAAGACATATCTTCATTTATTATATCCGAGCTTATTGCCGTAGTGAACAGATCCTTAATCCTCACAATACCAAAGTCCGTACCGATGAATTTATCCCTTATTGCCCTGCTTACTGTTGATTCATGAAGTACAACCTCTTTTGCAACAGCAGCTATGGTCATGGGTTTTAACTGGCTGCCTCCTTTCATAAAATAATCTCTCTGCAGCTTCAGTATTGTCTCCAGTATTCTATAAATCGTCCGCTTCCTGTTTTCTATGCCTTTCATAAGATATAAGGCCTTGTTCAGCTTCTCCTTGACGTACTCTACAGCCTCTTCATTCTTATTTTCGGTGATTATACTTTTATACGTATCATTGATAACAAGGCCCGGAATACTTCTGTCGTTCATAATAATATAGAAATCATCTCCAATACGCCTTATATAAGCCTCCGGCAGTACATACTTTTCAGGTTCTCCTGTGTAGAAGCCTCTTGACGGTTTTGGTTCAAGGATTCTAATTATATTGCAGTATTCCTGAGCCTTTGCCATACTCAAATTGAATTCCCTTGATATCTCCTTTATTTTGTTATCCGCTATCAACTCAAGGCTTTTATCAACTATTTTGCATACTGTCTCATCCAGGAGGCCTTTCTTATTCAGCTGGATTTTCAGGCATTCCTTCAGCTCTCTTGCGGCTACACCCCATGGGTGAAAGTCTTGGACAATCTTTACCGCATTCTCCACCTGTTCTTTATCTGCCTTCTTTTCTTCCTGTATTTCTTCGTTGGAGCATCTTAAGTATCCCCTGTCATCGATATTCTCTACAATATACTCACATATATCAATTACTTCCCTGTCCTCTTCCAGTCCCAAAATCTGCTCTCTCAGATAATCCTTAAAAGTTTTCTTGACTTCAACAATATTAAGGGGATCAAAATCATTGTCTTCTTCTCTGCTATAGGAGGTATAATCATATCCTGATTCTCTATTTTGTTTAATCAGTTCCCTGTAATCAAGGTTATCATTTTGGCTGTGATAATCGTCAAGGTTTTCACTTGTCTCCGAAGCCTGATCCAGTAATGGATTCTCCTGCAATTCCTTTTCAACTGTCTCCTGAAGAACTACAATAGGCATTTGAAGCAGTTCCAGAGACATTTTTACTTCTTGAGTGATATGAAGCTTTTGCTCCTGTACCAGATGCTGTGACATATTGAAGTCCACGTCTTTCACGTCCTTCCTCGGCAGCACTAACAACTATATTAATTATATCCATTTTTATGTTCAGCTATTTATATAAAATTTCAATGGTTACAAGGCTGTTTCTTTAGGGATAAAACCTGTCCGTTTCCATGACTGAAATATATCACTCACCCGTATCCCATAATTTTTAGTCAGTCAAGTTTTCAATTATCCTTCTTGTAACAGGAAGGATAGCATCTACCAGAATACCTTCTGCGTCTTTTGCTTTCTCTATCACTTCATCTTCTGTATATTTCTGGCCCAGGTAAATCATCTTCCAGTCCTTTGGGACAAGTAGCCTGTCGATGTAATAATCAACTCTTTCTTTTGAGGTTATATGGCAATTTTCAAACTCCATCTCTCCATTTATCAATCTTTTTGATATTTAGGTATAAAAAAGAGTACTCCATATAAGTGTACTCTTCTTCATAGTATTAGATAAAGTATGTTACTGATTATTCAATGTACAGACGATTCTGCAATCACCGTCAAGGAATGGAGGTTTCCCACGGCTTACCCATCCAGACAGAAGCTTTATTGCATCTTCTTTTCCAGGAACTCCTTTATGTAAACACCATAGAAATCCGTAGGTTCATTATCAAAACTCTTTATTATACAGGGACCAGCGGTTGGGTGAAAACACCATGCAGTCATATGATAGTTGTGTTTATCTATCCAGTCCAGTACCTTTGGTACCCATATCCTGCTGCTTTCAGGCTGAGGTCCTTCTACAGGCTTTGCGTCGTCACCATAATGACCAAGCTCACCTATCAAAATCGGATATTTATCTGCTATAACCGTAACAGCCTCATCCCAGTCCACAGTTTTCCAGGGATAAACATGGGAATCGTATATTATACCGTTA
>JAUZPH010000551.1 GCA_030706065.1 Bacillota bacterium
AATTCCCTTAAGGTTGTATTTTTCGTCATATTTATTTCACTGCATTTGGACGGGCTGAAATCCTCACTTTTCAGCTTTATCTTAGGTGAGGACGTGGCCGTACTGTTGAGATGCGTAAAGATCAGGGAATTTACGGGAGACAAACTCAGCTTTAAGGATGATCTTTCCCATACTGAGAAGGAACAGTTCATAAAGTATTCGCTGACCGTGGCTTTGATTGCAGGTATAGGAGTGTTGCTGCAGAATGTCAACATGATTATGCTTGAAAAGCTTCTTGGCGCTGACAGTGTTGCTGTATACAAGGTGGCACATAACTACGTGGCCTTGATTGGGGTTTTAATTTCACCCTTCATAGCCTTCTGGCCTGTCATATCAAAACTGTATAAGGAAAATAAAATTTCGGAAATACAGGCGGAAATGAGAAACATCGTAAAAATAGTAACCTATATGGTTATTCCGATGTTCCTTATCTTTTACTTTTTAAGCGAAAAGCTGCTTTTTATTTTCGGTAAGGGCTATGTTACAGACGACGGCAAAAAAGTTCTGTTGATATTGGGCTTTGCTTTCCTGGTAGATGCCATTTCCGGCCCCATAGGTTCAATCCTCAACATGACAAAATATGCGAAATTTACTTTGATAAATAATATTATTGCAGTGCTTTTAAACATCATATTGAATTATGTATTTATAAGAAAATACGGAGTTGCAGGAGCTGCTATCGGAACCGGAATCAGCATCATCGCCAACAATTTAATATCCATTGTTGAAGTAAAACTCCTCCTTGGAATTTTTTCATACGACTATAAATATGTAATACAGATAGTCAGCTTCTCAATCGGTAACTACTTCCTGTCACGCTGGCTGTTCGGAATATTAAATATTAATAATTCTTTTATCTATATAGTTGTTTTTGGAATTATAATATATGTAATCAATATGCTTGTTATAGCTTTTATATACAGACAGCTGATAATTGATAAATTTATTAAGAAAAGGTAAGGATGAAACTTATGAGCTTGGTTAAAGAAATTAAAAAAATTAAAAACTACCCTCAGATAAAGTACAACTTTTTGTGCGGATACCTGATTTCCGATAGAATATCCCCCTACTTATCCAGCATGTTTATCAAAAGAAAGGTAATACCGAATAAAATTACCCTGTATATGATTTACAGCGGTATATTGGGCGGGATTCTGTTCTCCTTCGCTAATGTGTGGCTGAAGCTCCTGGGGGCAGTCTTCATCCACCTGTGGTTCATTTTGGATTCCTCAGACGGTGAAGTAGCCAGGTATACAAAAACCTTCTCAAAATGCGGCAGGGAAATAGACTTTATCGCACACCTCATCAATCACCCGATTTTTGGTTTTGCGATGTTTATGTCACTGATGCAGCTGGGGCGGTATAATATATACTTCCTGGCGCCGCTAGTTTTTTCCACTGTACTTTTGGACAGTATGCACAGGAATCTGCTGACACTGAATATTCTCGTAGATACCAAGGAAAACAATGCTCCGGCACAGGAGAGTAACGGCAGGAGGTCATTAAAGGACAAGATATCGATTTTTATCAAGCTGTTTAGTGTTCATCCCAATTTGGTTCTTTTCGGAGTCATTGTCTATTTCATAGACTATTTTACCGGCACTGATATACTGCTTTGGTATATAATTATCTACGTATTCTTCAGTCTTTTATTCCTTATAAAGGCCATAATCAAAACAACAAAAAGATTTTATACTTCCTAAGTGCTTATATATAGCTCGCCATTATAAAAAAATACCGGACCCCGCTGCCTTCCTCACAGGAAGCACCAGGGTCCGGTATTTTCTTTTTTATAGCTTTCTATAGAAATGCCTTATAAGACGGGTCTATGGCAGCCAGCTCTGAACAGGTATCTATCTCAACAATCTGATCTGCATTTACAGGCCTGATTGTCACATAAATATTCCTGATTTCCTTATCTACAATCTCATCCCAGTACAGTTTCTCATGTCCGGGATGTTTATAGGCTTCTTCTATGGAATCATGTATTAGCTTTGCATCCGACTGCTTCCAGTAAGATATGCCTACCATGTTGTACAGGTCATCGCCGCCCACCCCTACACGGGTTATGCGGTCTCCCTCCATATCAAAAACCCAGTCTCCTGAGTGTCCCTTGACCATCTTTCCAAAATAACAGGATTTATCTATGACACCTTCAAAAATAGAAGCATCACTGACGAACAAATCTGCCTCACAGACAAAGCAGTCCGCGCTTCCCAGAATATCACCAGCTGCCTTCAGGGAGGATATATTGTTCTTTTCGGTGTATTCTCTATTCTCTATCAGTCTTACATTCGGATACTTTTCCTTAAGATATGAAAACTGTTCCTTCTTATAACCCAAAACAATATATATTTGATCTACACCTCGCTTTATGAAGCCATTGATGACAGTCTCAATCATAGGTGTACCATAAACTTTTACAAGGGGTTTTGGTGTCGTCTCAGTTATTGGCCTCATCCTTGTACCGAGGCCTGCAGCCATCAGTATCGCAGTTTCCTTACTCACAAGTGCACCTCCAGTTAATCAATCAATGTGATTATATCCTTAATAGACATAAGGCTGTCATCAACTTCTTTTGCTCTGTGGCACTGAAGAATCTTCGTTGCCGTATTCTGCATTGCCGGGAAGGCGCTTCTTGTCAGCTGATTGGCATAGATTACGATATTTACCCCATGGTTGGCAAACTCTTCCTCGGTGACAGAATTGAAGGAAGTGGGAACGACAACTATAGGTGTTGTCTTATCGGTCTGCCTGAAGGTATCACAGAATTCAAAAATCTCTGCTGGGTCTTTCCTTCGGCTGTGAATCATTATGCCGTCGGCACCGGCCTCTACATAGGCATAAGCCCTCTTCAAGGCATCCTCCATGCCCTGCTCGAGGATCAGGCTCTCAATTCTTGCTATAATCATAAATTCTTCAGTCCTTAGGGCGTCTTTTCCCTCTCTGATTTTATGGCAGAAGTTTTCTAT
>JAUZPH010000552.1 GCA_030706065.1 Bacillota bacterium
ATAAGAACTTTAGGTGGGATTGGTTTATGATTATTTGGATAAATGGAGCCTTTGGTGCAGGCAAGACACAAACAGCCTTCGAACTGAACAGGAGAATTGAAAATTCCTTTGTTTATGACCCTGAAAACCTGGGATTTTTCATCAACAAAAATATTCCGTCAAGTATTAAAAACAAAGGAGATTTTCAGGATTACGAAGTGTGGAGAGAGCTCAATTTTTCACTTATAAAGTATATAGAGGAAAAATATGATGGTGTTTTAATTATCCCAATGACTATCGTCAATCCTAAGTATTACAACGAAATAGTGGGTTCTTTGCAGGAACACGGAGTGGCTGTAAAACACTATGCATTGATAGCGTCAAAAGCCACCTTGCTTAAAAGACTTAAAAGCAGAGGTGATGGAGCTGACTCCTGGCCGGCACAACAGATAGACAGATGTCTTGAAGGCTTGTCAAACGAAGTTTTTCAGCATCATATAAATACTGAGAATATGTCAATTGAGGATGTCGTTGAGGAAATTGCCCTTATGTCCGGCCTCAAGCTTCTGCCCGATGATATAGGTAAATTCAAGAAGAAAATCCATCGGATTAAAATTCAACTGAAACATATAAGACTATTTTCCTGGAGACTTTAAGCCGTTTGAAGTCTTCATATATATATGGCGCTGTTGAAGCCTTGTACATAGGCTTCTTTTTGCTGTGGAATAAAATATATGCAATTAATTTTGACCTTGGAATCCTATACATTAAGATTATTGACATATTATATTATAAGTGTTAATATTCAATATATACAGTGTTAACACTATGGACGGGCATAAGGTGGTGAGTTATTCTAAATTGAGAATTATTATTTCAAACACGTCGGGAAAACCGATATATGAACAAATTAAAGAACAAATCAAGGAAGCTATCCTCAGTGATGAGCTGAGCGAAGGAGATATGCTGCCATCCATCAGACAGCTTGCAAAGGACTTAAAAATAAGTGTGATTACCACAACAAGAGCTTACACTGATTTGGAGGAGGAAGGCTTTATTGTAAATGTACAAGGTAAAGGCTGTTTCGTTTCTCCTAAAAACAGTGAACTTGTCCGTGAACAACTTATCCGTAAAATTGAAGATAGTTTTGCGGATGCCATTAATACAGCAAGGATTGCCAAATTATCACGTGAAGAATTATTACGAATACTGGAATTTATGTTGGAGGGAGATCAATATGAATAATGCCATTGAAGTACAAAAACTCTGTAAAAGTTATAAGGATTTTTCGCTGAATAATGTCTCTTTTACTTTACCGATGGGTTATATCATGGGATTTGTCGGCCAGAACGGTGCGGGCAAAACTACTACGATCCGTCTAATCCTCAATATGGTCCAGCGGAATAGCGGCAGTATCAACATATTAGGCATGGACAATATTAAGGACGAGCAAAAGATCAAGCAGGATATTGCTGTGGTTTTTGACGACATCTATTTTGTTGACAACTGGAGGGTTCGCGAAGTCGAAAAAGCCCTTAAAGATTTTTACATCAATTGGAACAGCTCATTATACAGTGAATATGTAACCAAATTCCATCTCCCCGTTGATAAGAAAGTGAAAGATCTGTCCCGGGGCATGAAGCTGAAGTTGATGCTTGCTGTTGCCATGTCTCATGATGCGAAGTTGCTGATTCTTGATGAGCCTACAAGCGGCCTTGACCCCGTAGCCCGTGAAGAACTTCTTGATATATTAAGCACTTATATCTCCGACGGGCAGAGAAGTATTCTTTTTTCAACTCATATCACCTCCGACCTGGAAAAGATTGCAGACTATATAACCTTGATTAAAAGAGGAAATATATTTTATTCCGGGACAAAGGATGACTTGCTTGAAGGTTTTTGTATAGTCAAAGGCGGCCCGGAGGACCTGGAAGCTCCACTGCGTGAAAAAATCATCGGATTAACTGCGAATAAGACCGGATTTTCAGGCCTGCTGCCGGCTTCCGAAAGTAAATATTTGACCAAAGAAATCATTACAGAAACACCCTCAATAGATGAAATTTTAGTTTATATAAGCAAGGGGGAAGAAACCTATGAATAATGTCTTCAAATCCATTAAGTTGGATAACTATATTTTAAAGACGTATTTCAGGACTTTTATTGTGTTTTATGTAATTGCAACCATCGCCGGTATACTTCTTGCAAAAACTCCTGCTGTCATTGTTCCAATTGTTATGATTGTCACGGCGCCTTTCATCGGTACGTATTTTTCTGTTTATGAAAAGAACAGTCTCGATAAGCTTTATGGAGTTTTACCCCTTGGAAAATTTGAAGTTGTCACAGGAAGATATTTGTACTCTCTGCTTCTTGGTATGATAAACGGGATTATTGGAGGAATTCTGGCTTGTATAATTTCGCTCATTACCGGAAAAGGACTAAGTTTTCCCGATTACTTAAACTATTTATCCGTGGCCTTTCTCTGCTTTTCCATTTTTATAGGAATCCTTTTACCAATTTATTTTAAATTCCCTTTTTCCAAAGTGTATGTATTCGCAAATCTGCCGATATACCTTTGTGGCGTAGTTATTCTATACCTCGTTAAGAAAACCGACATACTGAAAAATCTGGGCTCAACTATTCAATACTTTACTGATCATCAATATATGATATGGCTATCGGGCTTCGGTCTTGGTCTGCTTCTGCTTTTTATATCATTCCTTATATCCTATGCAATCAGCAGAAAATAAAGGGCTGATCTTCCATATTAAAGAACGGCCTAAAGCATTATATAAGCGCTTTAGGCCGAATCTCAACTATATTTTTTCTCCGTGGAGATGGTAACGATATCCATGTCATCATCACTTTATATTGTTAACATCCTATAAAATATTCTCAAGCTTTTCCGTAGATGTAATCCTCTCATTACACTTTCCGCTGTCAAGGCATATATCAAAGCCTATTGACCTGTAGGCACCCTCTGAAGAATTCGAGGTTTTACAGACCGGTGAAACAGCGGCTACTTCACTCTCCC
>JAUZPH010000553.1 GCA_030706065.1 Bacillota bacterium
AAAGGCACAGGCGGATCCGGCATTGGGCTTACCATAACCAAGGCTTTCGTAGAGGCCCATGGCGGCAGGATATATGTGGAAAGCAAAGTTAATGAGGGAACAACCTTTATAATTGAACTTCCCGTTATGCATCCTTAGTCGAAAAAAAAAATGAAAAGTGACGGTTCTCCTCTGATACTTCACTATTTTAGTATAGCTTTCAATATAACGATGACAGTTCAAAAAATGTTCCAAAAAAGCTGTTCTCTCCTTATTTCCTCCACAATCTGCAGCTAAAATATAATCATAGAAAGGAGAGATGAAGAATTATGATGATATTACCCTTAATTGTTTTGATTTTAGTATTCCTTTATTTTATTCCATCAACAAATAGGACCAATGTGTTTGGCGGCAATTCTACTCCATCCAATAATGCTTTGGAAATTTTAGATAGAAGATTCGCTAACGGAGAGATAAATGAAGAGGAATATTTAAAGAGAAAGTCCATTTTGAAACAGAATTATTAAACTTTTAAGGTCTCAAAAGCCTGACGGTTATTCATTGCTATCTATTCCCTTCACTATGTATTTTACTCATCTATCTGATACATTCTTATAGATGTGTGAGCAATGCATGCAAGTCATCTGGATACTTTCTTCTCCATGAGTTTTCCTGAAGACATCGTGCATAATCTACTGCCATAACTTGTAATCTCATATTCGTGGGTAACCATAAGAATAGTGACTCCCCTGCTGTGTATGTTTGAGAACAATTCCATTACTTCTTTTGTTGTTTCTTCATCCAGGTCACAAGTTGGTTCATCTGCAATCAAAATTTCCGGATCATTGATAAGAGCGCGGGCAATGGCTGTCCTTCGCATCTCACCACCAGAAAGCTGCCAAGGATACCTGTCCGCTAAAGTCTCTATCCCCAACTCTTTAAGTAAACTCATCGTCTCCTCAATACCGCTGCCCCTTGTATCAGCGAGGCAAAAGGGCAGCCGTACGTTGTCGAGTACCGTTAAGTTTGAAAGAAGGCTCATGCCCTGTGGGACATACCCTATTTTTGAACTCCGCATTCCGGCCATATTCTTGTCATCCATGGCCCATAAATCCTCACCATCTATCAGAACTTTGCCGGAGGTTGGACGAAGCAGCCCGACTATCATATTCATCAGCGTTGATTTACCGCTGCCGGATTTACCGATGATACTGACAAAATCTCCGTGCATAACCTGGAGACTTACATTATCTACCGCGGTGAAGGAGTCGCTGCCAGCTCTTTGATACACCCTTGTTAACTGCTTCAATTCCAGCATTATTTATTCATACTCCCTTATCATAGCATTGTTTTCTAAACGGCTTATCCGTTTTACAGAATATATGCAGGCAGCTGCACCATTTAGGATAGAGATCAGCAGGGTGATAACTGCCAGTATGATTGTTGAGCCTGTTGTTGGCAGAAGGTATGGTATTCCCAGTGATACTGCTATCAGCAAACGAAATTCAAACATAATAAAACATGCTGCCGCTATACCGCAAAGTGCTCCAATAACACAAATAAGCAGCGCTTCAGTCATCAGCAGCCTTTCAAGCTTTTTCCGTGTGGCTCCCATTGCCAGGAACAATCCGAATTCACGCTTTCGTTCATTTGTGGAGACAGTAAATATGACGATAAGAAATAAAACCGACACTATCCAAAGAAGGGCCTGTATCCCATAAATGAGCCCCCGGATGTTCTTCAGCACTCCGGAAATATGCTGTATCATATCTTTTAACACAACTACATCAGCCTGAGGATATTGTTTTAGAATAGTTTTAGCAGCTGCTGAGGGTTCTATATCATCGGACAGCTTAATAAACAGTGCGGAAATCCTGTCTTTACCGGACCCTGCAGGATGAACTGCCGTCTTTGCCGACGTTTCTATCAAATGCTGTGCGGTTTCCATTGTCATGAATACTGCGGAATCAAAGCCCATTCCCGTATCATCGATTTTTGCAGCCACTATAAGTGGCTGGCCAAACAGCCATATTTGCGATCCTACTGTTGAATTCACACGGCTGCCAGTAACAACTTCTTCAAAGCCTAATTTACTGCTGTCCATACTTGTCATCCAAGATTTTATAGTAAAATCGCATTTGGGGTCATAACCAATAAGTTGCACAGGTACACTGCAGCAGGATGCATTAAGTGACCCTATATACAGCTGAGGGGATACCTTTTCTATACCGGCCATTGAAGCTATTCCCTCCGCAAGATTTTCATCCATATAAAAGGTACCAGATTCGCTTCTTAAAAGTATATTCTGCAGTTCCAAGGCATATCCACGGGGTACCACCATGATATCGGCACCCATTCTTCCCGACATATAGTTCCTGCCAAGGCGTATGCTTTGAGATAATAATGCGCCGCAGAAGATAGTAAAGGCAAAAACAGCCACAATGGCCATAAGACCCTTGGACCTGAAAGAACGTTTTTTAAGATTTTTTACAGCCAGCACAAAGGTGGTGAGCCGCCGCTTCTCCATCATTTAACTGCACTTCTTTCCTTCTGAGGATGTTCCGACTTTATAGCGCTGAACTCAGAAATTACATTTCCAATTCCAATAACCATAATGATTACACTCACTACTATAAGGGCCGGCTCTGTTCCTACCCGGCACTTCATTGTGACAGTTTCGCACATTCCAATAACAGCTGTTGGAATTAAAAGAGCAGAAAGTCCAAAGAGGAACATCATTATACTTAGGGCAATGCGGGTTTCATGGCTTTTGAACAGTATAAAAAATATCCCATCGAATATGATAAGCATTCCAATCAATAACTCAACCACCGCAGTCCAGTGGCACCTCATAAATAAGCTTTTGCCGTTTATAAGCTCAATCATATTTGTACATACAGGGAATATTACTTTAGGTATTAAAGCTATCAGCATACCGAGTACTACTGTAATTATACCAACTGTCGGTTTGTTCTTCATATCTGTTGTCCTCCAAGTTTACTCCTACCCATCAAGTGCTTTACAAAGTA
>JAUZPH010000554.1 GCA_030706065.1 Bacillota bacterium
CATCTATATAGTATCTTCCCCCATCAGTATGTTATTCTCTTCATCTCATCTGGAACTACCAGTTGTAAAATCACCTTCATAAGCTGTGGTGCGATTTTAAAACTATCAATGGTGGCCTGACAGCTTTCCCTAACAACCACTCTGACAAAGTTCTGCTCCTCATTCCTTCGGATGGAGCCGCTGAAGATGATATCAGGCAGTACAACCATAAAGTTGTTCAGTTAAAAAACGGCTATTATCTTCTTTCACATTAATTGATGATGCGTTATGCTCTATAAAAGGCAATTTTGCTGTAAAGGATGAGCGGCAAAGCTTTCACACATCCTTTAGTCTTTGTATGGCTCTGCAATCACCCACTGCTGCCTAGACTGCTTTTCCCGCAGTATGAAGGCATCAAACCACATATAGTAAAATCTCTCCGCCGGGTATATGTAATATCCGTCCTGAAGATGATCCCCTGTATCATATGGATCTGCAAAGACAATGACATCATCTCCCACTGAATCTGTTCCCATTGTATCGTAACCTATGATATCCAGCCAATGTCCGCCCCAGTCAATAAATTCAACC
Source organism: Bacillota bacterium (assembly GCA_030706065.1). Classification (GTDB taxonomy): domain Bacteria; phylum Bacillota; class Clostridia; order Clostridiales; family Clostridiaceae; genus JAEZDX01. Next base: position 571 of record JAUZPH010000554.1, read on the forward strand.
ATAACCGGTGTATTTTCCTTCAGGTTTCTTATCACCCAGTCTCTAAACTCTTCAGCATGTTCAAAGGTTTTCCCTCCCGGAAGCTTACCTTCAGTGATACTGGAAGCCACCCTCCAGTCCAAAGCCTTAAAGAACTCCACTATCTCTTCAGTGGAAGTGCCTCTGCCTGCGCTGTCGCCTGCCGGATTTCTCTTATGCATAGCCTGTTCTATAGCCGATTCATCCCAACCTGTCCTGCCATAATGATATAACACCATGAGAGCAGCACTGGGGCCGCAGGACCATTCCGTAGTCTGCTGATAGGTTTTAAACCCGGATAATATAGTCAGGTTCTTATCCGATTTCATCCTGTAAAAATCCGGATGCCTGAAATACCTGGTACTTTTGTGGTCTCCGCTGTTCCCGTAGGCTGCAGCACCGGAAATCCCGGTGTCATAACCTGCGGGGAACGGGATGGTCTTGGGTTCACCGGCAAAGGCAGTCCCGGTTTTATTCAGGCAGATTGTTAAAACCATAAAAACTTTCAATAATACTCCTCTGTCTTTCCTATTCATGCCTTCCCTCGGCTCCTTCCTCAATCTGTCTGCATGTCACAGCAGGCTTTTATCCGCAACTAAAAAAGGATGGCCTGTCAACATGACTGCGCATCCTTATGATTTGCATTACTATTGTTTTTTACGCTACGTGGCATTTATTTTGACATCTTCTTCTTCAAAGACTGCCACTCTGTTTTTTCCGCTTCCTTTGGCTCTGTAGACTGCATTATCTGTATTGCCGAAAAACTGCTGCATGGACATTCCCCTTACATGTTCGCTCACTCCGATACTTACACTGAATCTCTCATTCTTCATGGAATCAATGGAAACAGCATTAAATCTTTTTCTAATTCCTTCTACTATTTCATATGCCTTTTTCCTGTCCTTGTCCGTAAATATTATTGCAAATTCTTCTCCGCCGTACCTTGCAGCGTAATCATCCGTACCTATACTGCCTTTAATTATCTCCGACAGAGCCTTTATTACCTCATCGCCGTGACTGTGTCCATAGGTATCATTTATTCTCTTGAAATTATCGATGTCGAAAACGGCCAGGCTCAGCGGAAATCCATAGCTTTCACTCTGTCCTATTAAATCTCCAAGATATTCATAGAAGGTCTTGTGGTTATACAAGCCGGTGGCAGGTTCCATTTTGGAATTGAACTCCATTACAAAATTTTGAACTGCCAGGTCCTGCTGGCTCTCATGTATCTTTATCAGTGACTGGATTATTTCCTTTACCCTGTTCAGTGATGATAACACCAGCAGCAATGTGCATACTATAAAGGCGAGGGTAGTGGCAAAATTTGTAAAGTCCAACTGGAATGTCTTTCCCGGCCTTGTAGGCAGATAAATGAAAACCATTATGAGATAGGCCGCCAAATTTATTCCGGCAGCCATGAAAGTCAGCCTTTTGCTGGCATAAAAACCCGAAAGAATTATTGGAAAGATAAACAACACATATATAACGGAAACTGAATAATGTACATAGACCATATTGCAGGCCAGCAGTGTTCCAGAGAAGGTGATGAGGTACTTCACCATTTCCTTGTTCCTTCTGGTTAATAAAGTATGCAGCCACTCGGTCAGTGCCAGTAAGGCTGCATCCAATATTGCAGGCCTCACCACATAGAATGCCAGATATTCAAAATTGCTCAGCGAACTCCTTCGTTTAGCTATAAAAAATATCAGAAGTTCGGTAAAAACTGCTATTGCCGCTGAATACCAGTATATATTCAGCAGTTTCCTGTTCCACTTGTCATACTCAATAACCTCCAGGTCAGTCTTGTACATTTCCCATCAACCTTCTTAATCTATTTAAGACTCACAGTTACTCCCCATTTTTATCGACAGTCAGCTGCAGAATGAAAAAACATCTATAAATATATTATAATATAAAAAGGAATATATGAGAAATAAATCACATAATGTTGAAGAATTCTTTTACTGTCTCGGCATCATCGAAATACATATATTTTTCGCCGATTATCTGATAGTTCTCATGTCCTTTTCCTGCTATTACAACAGTATCTCCCTGCTGGGCCATATTCAGAGCCGAAAAAATTGCCTTTTTTCTGTCCACTATTTTTTCATACCCGCAGGCAGTACTTAATATGCCTCTTTCTATATCATTTACTATACTAAGGGGTTCTTCCTTTCTTGGATTATCAGAGGTTATGATGCAGTAATCCGCAGTACTTCCCCCTATATTCCCCATTATGGGCCGCTTTGTTTTATCACGATTGCCACCGCAGCCGAAGACCAGAATCACCCTTTTCTCTGTGAGCTTCCTCACAGAACTCAGTATATTTTGGAGGCTATCCGGAGAGTGGGCATAATCTACTATGACCGAAAGGTTACTTGGATTCGAAATCAGCTCAAACCTTCCTTTCAC
>JAUZPH010000555.1 GCA_030706065.1 Bacillota bacterium
ATAATAAATAAAATGGCTTACAACGGCATAGAAGTCTTTGTAAACCATCAATCTTTGAAGTTATGGCGAGGGCATGTGGGAATCGAACCCACCCGTCGTGGTCTTAGCACGGCAGAACGGTTTTGAAGACCGGCAGGCACACCAGCACCTATCTACCCCCATGATAAAGGAAAACATTACGAAAACTTAACTTATACATGGTCAAATACTGAATCTTCAACAGTTTTTGACCATGTATACAGTTGTGGAAATTCTACATTAATTAATCGCCTGAGATAATATCGAATTTTTAACGATTTTTCGAAGGCGATTAGGTATTGATGAAGTTCCACAGCTCAGTTTATAGTTGAAGTTGTTTCCCTATTTAAGGGCAGGGTGTTAAAAAATTACTTCAACATCCAATGCCCTATGAAAGGTATTTTATATTTTCTTTTATGAAAAGTCAACATAAGAGTTATGTAATCAGAGGATAAACCTCTTGTACTTAACCAACTATTATGCTGTACTCTTCCTCTTCAATTACCTGACCGATTATGGCGGCACTTATTCCAATGCCGCTGAACCTTGTCATTATAGCATCTCCGTTACTTTCGCTGCAGCTTATGAGAAGCCCTCCTGAGGTCTGAGGGTCAAATATAATATCTTCCATCCATTCTTCCACACACTTAAGAAGATATTTACCCTTCAAATATGACTTGTTGTTATAGCAGCCGCCGGGTACCAGCCCCATTTCTGCATATTCCTTTGCCTCAGAGATATAAGGTATGCTTTTTTTGTCCAGAAGCAGAGTCACCTTTGAAGCTGAAGCCATTTCATAACCATGGCCCATAAGTCCGAAGCCCGTTATGTCTGTGCATGCACTGATTTCATAATCCTCTATTATCTCCGCTGCATATCTGTTCAAGGAAGTCATTGATCTTACCGCTTCTTCACAGGCCTTTTTTGATGCCGCTTCACCCTTCAGTGCCGTTGTAATTATTCCTACTCCTAAAGGCTTTGTTAAAATCAGGACATCACCCTTCCTGCAGCCATAGTTCTTAAGTATCCGTCCCGGATCAACCGTACCTGTCACAGACAGTCCGTACTTTGGTTCATCATCTTGAATGGAGTGGCCACCAACCAGAACTGCACCGGCCTCCTTAACCTTGTCCGCTCCGCCCTTCAATATTTCTCCCAATATCTCTATTGGGAGGCAGTTTGGAAATCCCACTATATTTAAAGCCGTTATCGGCCTGCCTCCCATGGCATATACATCGCTCAATGAATTTGCTGCCGCAATCTGTCCAAAGGTATAAGGGTCATCCACCATTGGTGTAAAAAAGTCCAGTGTATGTATCAACGCAGTTTCCTCGTTTAGTTTATAAACCGCAGCATCATCAGAGGTTTCCACTCCTACCAGGAGGTTTTCATCTGACATCTTCGGTATGCTGCCCAATATTTTAGATAGAGCCTCCGGCCCTATTTTAGCCGCTCAGCCTGCAGTTTTACTGTAGCTTGTAAGTTTAATATTCTGCATCATCTTTCACCTCCAACCATTTTCTATGTATAAAGATGTGTGAGTTTAAACATCAACAAATTCACCGGAGAAAATATCGAATCTTCACCGATTTTTCCGGATGTAAAATTTCTACGAATTAGAATTCAATTTAGAAGAAATTTTACATCCCGGATAAATTAAAATATAAACTCACACATCCATATTACATATAAAACCACTGCTTCACAAGTAATTTACTTCCTTAATTCACAGTTATTTTATCCTTCATCTTTTCAAAGGTCTTTTCCCCAACACCGCTTATATTTTTCATATCCTCTATAGCTTGAAAATCTCCGTTTTTATTCCTGTAATCAATTATCCTTTGAGCCATCACTGGCCCCACTCCCGGTATTTTTTCCAACTCATTCTCATCTGCAGTATTGATATTTATCAAATCGCTGCCAACGGGAGAAGTTGTACCTGTTACTGAAACTGTAGGTATTGAGGCCGCTGGAGTTGTTTTGTCGGCAATTATGATACACTCCTCATCTCTGAGCTTCCTCGCCAGGCTTGGTAGTTTATCCCTGTCAGCCTTATCCGTCAGCCCTCCTGCCTTTAATATCAAGTCCTCCAGCCGGCTGCCGAAACTCATATTGTACACTCCAGGTTTCTGAACTTCCCCCTTTATTTCAACCTTGACAAATTTGCTGTTAGTGGAGCTGTTGTTTGTAGAACTGCTGTTTACGGCGGTACTTTCCTTATTACTGTTTGCACCGGAAGAATTATCCACAAAAATATCTTCATAATTCTCGCTTTTATTCGCTTTTATAATACCAACTGCAGTAAAAACACAAAATATTACTGCTATTATAACGGAACCGATAATCTTGTTTTTTTTATTCATTCACATACCCTCCTTTCTCCTCGGCTTAAAGGTTAATTATTTATGAATTATTGCCAATTTTCCAAAAAACTATCGCGAAATTTCACCTTTTTTGTTATACTGCTATATGTAATCTTTTTCAAAAGGACGAGATAATACCGTTATCTATCCATGAAAGGGGAATAATGGAGGGTAATATGTTTAAGAGAATATATATTTATTTATCTATCGTAATATTAACTTTGAGTGTAATGAATTTGAGTGTCAAAGCCGAAGGCGGCGTACCTGTCCCTTCTGCTGACGGGGCTGTTTTGATGAACGGTATCACCGGAGATATACTTTACGAAAAAAACGCTGATGCAGCCTTTCCACCGGCATCCACTACAAAAATACTTACAACACTTATCACTCTCGAAAAATGTAACCTGGATGATATAGTAACGGTAGGCGAAAAACCTCCCTATGCAGATGGGAGTTCCATAGCGCTGCTTCTTGGAGAGCAGGCTTCCGTGAGGGATCTTCTGTATGGTTTAAATCTGCAGTCCGGAAATGACTGTGCCGAGGCCCTGGCAGAACACATATCAGGTACCCAGGAAAAATTCGCCCAACTGATGAATGAGCGAGCAAGGGAGCTGGGATG
>JAUZPH010000556.1 GCA_030706065.1 Bacillota bacterium
TTATTATAGAATCTAAAGGGAGTGTAATAATGCGAAGATTAAATAGAAATGATGTCTGCTGGTGCGGCAGCGGTATCAAATATAAGAAATGCCACATGGAATCGGACATGAAACTATATGAATATGCAGACAAAGGATATGCTATTCCTCACCCAAAGCTGCTTAAGACGAAGGAACAGATAGATGGTATCAGAAAAAGCAGCGAGCTTACAAAGGCTGTACTGGATATGGTAGCTGAGCGGATTAAGGCCGGTATAACCACAGAGGAGATAAATGAGTGGGTGCACAGCTATACCATTGAGCGTGGAGGAATTCCGGCACCCCTAAACTATAACGGTTTTCCGAAGAGTGTCTGCACGTCCATCAATAATGTAATCTGCCATGGAATTCCGGATAATACGGTTCTGAAGGATGGGGATATTATAAATGTAGATGTCACTACAATTCTTGACGGCTACTACTCCGATGCAAGCAGGATGTTTGTTATCGGCAATGCTTCAGAGAAGGCAGTGAAGCTGGTGGAGGTTGCAAAGGAGTGTCTCTACAAGGGAATTGAAGCTGTAAAACCATACGGTGCCCTGTATGATATCGGAAGAGCAGTAGAAGAACATGCAAAGAAGAACGGATTCTCGGTGGTTAGGGACTATGGCGGTCATGGATTAGGCGTGCATTTCCATGAAGACCCCCATGTTGATCATTTTGCAAGGCCAGGTAAAGGAATGCTGCTGGTGCCTGGATTGGTATTCACTATAGAGCCGATGGTTAATGAAGGCAGCTATGAATGTGTGCTGCTGGAGGACGATTGGACCGTAATTACAAAAGACGGAGGACTGTCGGCACAATGGGAGCATACAATAGTAGTAACGGAAGATGGTATTGAAATACTGGTATAAGAAAAAGACAGATGTGGTACATCTGTCTTTTCTCATGCAGTCAATTGATATTTTACAGCCAATTATGTGCAGTATTCAATGATATGTTCAAACCCCATTATGTCAAGCATTAGTTGAGGTAGCCTCATCCACAACAAACTTGATATCTGATTCCTTCATCCAGCCCTTTATACTGTTGTTATTGGTAGAGGCTATAGAAACCATATACCACTTTGTATTTAACACTTCGGCACTGTCAAGGATTGAGGCTTTGATGGCCTTGCTGCACTGATAAACTACCGGTGAGTTTTCCAGCGGGCTTAAGAAAATATAACAGCTTTCGGTAGTATACCCGTTTCTGTAAGGAGGCGAGGAATATGAGATATTTACTGTAGAAAAACTATTGCTTTGTTTTGAGGCTTTACTTCTAAGTTTCTCATTCTGTTTTGTAAGAAGAAGTAGGGTTCTTCTCTGTGTATCCATTTTATATCCGAAAAAAAAGTACTCTCCCACAGCGGCACCGGCAGCTATTAGGAACAGAATGAACAAAGAGCTCATCTCCTGAAATATTATTTATATAATATTCTATTGAAGAAACCGGAATATTATAACGGATAATATAATGTAAAGTTTACTGCCTCCTGCTGTAGAGAAATTGTTATATGGGTAAAGGTCTATTGTATAACCTCCGACATCACCTTGCCAATACTGTCATGAATAACAATATTGGCCATGCTGTCATAAGAAGTAGAGGATTTATTTATAAGAGCGAGGCATTTTCCTTTGAAGTACCTGATAAGCCCCGCGGCAGGATATACCACGAGAGACGTCCCCCCCACTATCAGGATTTCCGCTTTTGAAATGTAATCTACAGCACTTTCTATAGTATCGTTATCCAGTGCCTCCTCATACAATACAACATCCGGTTTGATTATTCCTCCACAGTGGTCACATACAGGAACTACTTCTGGATAATTTATAGTATAGGAGAGATCGAAGCTCTTTCGGCATTTTGTACAAAAGTTTCTGTGTACAGAACCATGGAGCTCTACTACATTCCGGCTTCCGGCCATCTGATGGAGGCCGTCGATGTTCTGAGTAATGACTGCCTTCAGTTTTCCCTGGGCCTCCAGTTCGGCAAGTGCTGTATGGGCTGCATTCGGCCTGGCATTGGCGTAAATCATCTTGCCTCTATAGAATTTATAGAAATCTCTTGGCTTTCTTACAAAGAAGGAATGACTCAACATTTCCTCCGGTGAATAGTGGGAATTGTCCTCTGCCTTGTATAAACCATGCTCGGATCTGAAATCGGGGATATTGGATTCTGTTGACACTCCTGCTCCTCCAAAGAATACTATGTTATTTGATTTGTTCATTAGTACTTTGAACTCATTTATATTCATATATAATCACCTCTAAAGAATATTTCACAAGGATAGTATAGTGGTATCCTAATTAATTATACCATTTTCCTACCACTAAGTTTGCAACATTTTCTACTAAATCACACTATTCCGCCACAACAATTCCACGTGTATCAGCAGTAGAAACTTATCGAAAATCCGAGATAATTGATGATATTGAAGAATAGTTTCATCCTATGATAATCAGGTGACCGGACTTAATCAGTTAATGTGATATTATATTACATGTTGCTTGCGGGAGACGTTAATACGGCTCCAAAACATGACAAGAAACTTTAAAAAAAGTATTGACATGCAGCTTGCGAAGATGTTATTATAAATAAGCCGTCACGGACGGCAGTGTTAAGATGTTTCACTTTAATGTTGAATTTATGCAGGGAGAAAAAAGGTTGAAGATTGATTATTTTCTCGAAGCAATATCTAAGGAATAAAGTGAACCATTACTGGTCTTTGAAAATTGAACAGATTATATGTAAATCAAGATCCAGCGATTCTTTTGACAAGCGAAAGCTTGTAAAATTATTTAAGCGATAAGCTAAGTTCAAACTTTTAAATTGAGAGTTTGATCCTGGCTCAGGACGAACGCTGGCGGCGTGCCTAACACATGCAAGTCGAGCGGGAGACTTCGGTCTCCAGCGGCGGACGGGTGAGTAACACGTGGGTAACCTGCCTCATAGAGGGGGATAGCCTCCCGAAA
>JAUZPH010000557.1 GCA_030706065.1 Bacillota bacterium
AATATCAGTATATAATCTCTTCTTCTTAGCATACTGAAGACATAATGGATATAACAGAACTGAATAAGATAGACAGAGGAAATTCTTGACCTGCCAACCATATGGTGAAATAATTCATTCCTTTCACTGTTTATACAAAAGAGCCTGATGCTGTACATACCTTTCATCTTACTTACTATCTCATAGCTGTAGGACAGCTTGTCAATTTCTTCAAAGGTATGTATAAGGCTGCTCTGTACCATTCCACTTACCCACTTTTTCCTAACTGTCGGTATTTCTATACTTCCAACATATATCTCTTCTTCATAAAGAATCAAGCTGAAGGTTTTATTCGGCAGTTTTTGAAAACTCTCCTGCAGTTTCTCATAACTGCTTTTGTTCACTTTAATTATTGTATTTCCAAACATGGTTCTACCTCACTTTCACTTCCTGTATGTAAGCGACATCTTCATCTTTCCATCTACAATTTGAACGTCATAATACTCATAGCAATTATATATTCTGCTGTATGGGTAAGTGATCATGAACAAATCCTTGTCACTCACAAAGTCCATACTCATGTCCTGGAAAACAATATGAGAGGCTTCACTGCTGGTTTTTGTATAATTAATTATCATCTGCCTGTTCATAGCTACCTTACCGTTTTGCAATATGTCATAAAACATACTGAAGGCCATTTCTCTTTTATAGCCATAATCATTCTCAGCTTGGAGATTTTCTTTTCTATACTGAATATATTTGTAGCTGTTAAGCTCCAGCTTAAACATGATTACTACCATCGTCAAAACAAAAACACTTATAAGCATCACATATATGAGTGCAAAACCTTTTTTTATACTATGTACTGAGTATCTATGCATTTTCTATACCTTTTTCCTTTACTGCTCACTATGTCTATTAGAATTACGTTATTTGCTCTATTGATAGTAAATTCACTAATATCTCTCAGAAAAACATCCGTTGACATATAATATCCGTTCTTTGTACATTCTACAACCAACCTGCTGCCATCTTTCTTAATATAATCTATCTCATTCTCCCTGCTGTCTATTCGTGGCCGCGTCAGTTCTATTACATTTGATGTTATGCTTATCTTCTCATTTCCCTTTGAAATCTCGTTTTCCATGTATCTCAAAGCTTCTCCGATATAAAATTCCTCTCGGTTTTCCGTAACCTCTTTTTTATAACTTCTTGAAATGTTAATAAATATACTCAGAACCGACGACATAATAATACACATTATTGAGATTGCAGTTATGACCTCAACCAGTGAATAACCACGGCTCCTGCCATTAGTTATAATTCCCTTTATATGCTTCATGAGTAATACTTTCTACCTTTCCTTTAAATGTGAAGTTGATTTGAAAAGTAATAATCAGAACCTTACTGCCGCTCACCTGAATCTTCATATTAGAACTGCCCGAAGTGGTGCTGGTTTCTAGAAGTGATATTACGTTGCTGCTGGTCAAAGCCTCAAATTTCAGATTGTCTTCATTTATATACCATTGTGATGCACTGCTCAAGCTTTTCAGCGTATCATAACCATTATTTGCTATAATTGTACTTGAGGCAGCCTCCATACAATCAATATAATAATCAAGTTTTCTGTTTATAGCCCTCTCATTTACACTGACTGCTTCTACCGAAAAAACGGAAGCCATTATCAAAGCAAAAATACTTAGGGCAATAACCGTCTCCACCAATGTAAAACCTTTTTTAATCCTTAATTTCCACATATCCGGTCCCCACACTTACTGTTATATAATGATTGGCCTTGGTTCTGTCCTTATATATGATAGTACATGCATTCGATATAAAACCTCCAGCATTGATATTCAAGCTTTCCGTATTAACACTGGATAATTTAAAGCCCTTGGGGAAACTCCACATCCTCTTTCTTTCGGTGCCTTCATAAAAATCCAGTTTGCTGTTTACGAAGTCGAATCTTACTAGACCGCTGGTCTTCCTGAAATAACAATATTCCTTGCAGGTATTTATAAAGGATAAGACAGAATTTTCACTGTAGTCATTTATTACACTGTTGTTATATGTACTGAAGGCTTTTATACAATCGGAGAAACAGATAGATAGAATTGCTGTTATAGACATGGCAACCAGCAGTTCAATTAAGGTAATTCCCTTTTTAATATTCATAAATAAGCTCTCCTCCAACGTCATAATAAATATAGAATCGGTAACACAGCATATCCGCTTTAATATCATATTTTATAGAATCATATATATAATCCATAGTTATTACTTTTCCAGATACATCCTTTATGTGAATATCAAACCCGGTAATACCTTTTACAACACTAACTATCTTAGCGGTATCAACTAAATTCTCATTATCCTCGTAACTCCATGCAACTGCTTCAAAAATTTCGTATCCCCTTGCACTTGCACATTGCTCCCTGGCTCTGTCAATGAAATACTTATAACTTATAACAGATACTGCGGCGAGTATGGACATTATTGAAATAATAATAATCAATTCTATTAGTGTAAATCCTTTCTTCAAAAAAATCACCCGTATATCCCATACTATAAACTTTATACTTGTATATTGGCTATTTTCATAAGTTCCTCCGTTGTAGTCACTCCAAGAAGAACAAGCTTTCTGCATTGATCTGTCAAATTACCTCCCTTAGTCAATCCATTATCTGAAGAGCCAAAATTGTCCTTTAACATTTCTCGTTTTGTCTTCTCGCCAACTAAAAATATCTCGCTTACTATGGTTCTTCCGAAATAGCCGCTGTTATTGCAGTATGAGCAGCCCTTTCCCCTAAAGATTATTTCTCCTGAACTAATCTTCAATAGTTTCTTTTCAGTTTCTGAGGGATTATATGAAATCTTACACCTTTCACAGATCTTTCTTATCAATCTCTGTGAAATTACTGCTTTCAGGGCATCTGTCAGCAGATACCTTTTCACTCCCATTTCTACCAGCCTGTTTATTGTTCCTACTGCACTATTAGTGTGTA
>JAUZPH010000558.1 GCA_030706065.1 Bacillota bacterium
AGGCTACAATGTTTTGGAAGGCAAGGTAAAGGATGCTCTCAAGGAAATATTCAAGCCTGAATTCTTAAACAGAGTGGATGATGTTATTGTATTTAAGAGCCTTACCAGAGAAGAGCTCTACAAGATAGCAGAGCTGATGCTGAAGGAAGTTGCCGAGGAAGCCAGAGAAAAAGACCTTGCTCTGGAGTTCACCGAGGCATTAAGGCATTTCGTCCTTGACAAGGGCTATGATCCCAAGTATGGAGCAAGGCCGCTGAGAAGGACTATACAGAGGTATATTGAAGACGAAATCACTGATGCCTTCCTTACCCAAAAGATCAAAGAGGGAGATAAGGTTACGGTAGATTACGCCGATGGCAAGGTTGTTTTAAAATAGTGATAAAATAGAACTCCGCAGGTTTTAATCGGCCTGCGGAGTTTTTTGCAGCTTATCTTTATATGGCGGGCTACTTGACCCTGCTTATCCTTAGAAGGTTTTCTGCAGTTTCATTTATTACGTCAAAAGAGGCCTTGATTTCCTGCATTGCAGCGGACTGCTGTTCCGTGGAAGACGCAATAGACTCTATATCTCCAAGGGACTTTTCAATAAGTTCTCGTATCATACGGGCTATATCAAGAATCTCCTGACTGTATTTTTCGGAACTGCTGCTGAAGTTGGCTATGTCCTGTACCATCTGATTTGAACTGTTCTGAAGCTTCTTCAGGTTGTCAAAGGATTTTCCGGCAGTACGTACCATATTGATTCCCTTTTGTATCACCTGTGAGTTGGCATCCATTGAACTGACGGCATCACTGGTATTCTTTCTAATCTCATTTATGAGCCCTGCTATCTGATTTGTAGAGGCTGCAGACTGCTCTGCCAGATTTTTTATCTGAGCGGCTACTACAGAGAAGCCCCGGCCTTGTTCACCGGCCCTTGCAGCCTCAATGGAGGCATTGAGGGCTAGAAGGTTGGTCTGCCGGGAGATTCCACCTATTATTTCTATTATTTCTCCCACTCTTTGAGAGGCCTCTTCCAGCCTGTTGATGAGTGACATGCTTTGAATATTGGAGCTTTCTATATCCTTCATCAGGTTGACAGCATTGCTGATGATATTTTCGCTTTCAATTGTTGCATCGTAGGTATTTTTTGAAATTACCGAGGTCTCCGTCGATTGTTTTGAAATTTCCTTTAAGGATGAGGAGATGGTTTCAATTGTATTTGATGAATTCTCTACATACAACAGGTTTTCACTGCAATTTTTTGCCGCGCTGCCGGAAATTTCAGCAATATTGCTGTTGGCTGCACTGGTCTGGGCAATGGTAGCAGTCATCTGGCTCAGGGATGCGGCAAGAGTTGAAGCTGAGGAGGAAGTACCATCCATTACCTCCTTGAGCTTGCTGAGCAGTGTGGCTTGCTGTTCCGAATCTGCAAGGCTGTTCAACAGCTTTTTGGTTCTTCTGGTAAGCAGTATTGTCAATGTTGATACAAGGGCAAATTCAAGGATATAGCCCACTAAAACCGCAATATAAGTGGAAATTGTATGGTCAGCGGTGAGGGAGATACCGGACATAACTAAAATATATTGAGTGACGGCCAGATTTATAAAAAGAAGAACATTAGTAAACACCGTCAGCTTTATATCTATATATAAACAGCTTAATATTACAGGAAAAAGGTAAGTCAGCTGAATATTGATTCCTTTCATTGGAGCCAATAAAGTAACAATAATAGAACATCCGAGGACGGCAAAGTATTTTATTATAGAATCACGTATCTTCAGCTTTAGGAGTATAAAGGGAAGCATCAGGAACACTGAACCCATTATAGATGTAATGATCAACCGGCTTAAGTTCATTGAAAAGATTCCAACTCCGGGCAAAGACATGATGATAAGTGCTACAAAAGCCAGCATGAACCAGAGAAGGGCTTTTGCAACAATTCTGTTTACAATATGCTCATTTTTTTCGATAAAGGATGAATTCTCCATACTTGTCGCCTCCTAAATATACTTTTTCCTATGTACGCAACATAGTAATTTATCGTCACATAATTGTGTAACTTTACACATATTTAGGAGGTTTTGAAGAAATAACTAGTCTGGTTAAGCCTTTATATTGCATACAAGCCAATCATGCAGAGTATGGCAGTGATTATGGAAAACATCGTAACAATTTTTGACTCGTGCCAGCCGGATAATTCAAAGGAGTGGTGAAGAGGAGCCATTTTAAAGACCCTTTTTCCGGTAAGCTTGAAAAATACTATCTGGATTACATCCGAAAGCATTTCTATAGCATAGATGCCTCCCACAATCAGTATGAAGAAATCCAGCTTCAGTATCAAGGCAACAGTAGTGACGGCACCTCCCAGTGCAAGTGCCCCTGTATCTCCCATAATGACTTTGGCGGGGAAGGAGTTATGCGTAAGAAACCCAAGCAATGCTCCCACAAGAATTCCGCAGAACACGGATATCGAATAACTGCCAAAAGCGAAGCTTACAAGCAGAAAAAAGGTCAATACTATAATAGTGACAGAAGTGCAGAGGCCGTCCAGGCCATCGGTGAAGTTTACAGCATTTGTCACAGCGGCATAAAAGAATATTGTAAAAGGTATGTATAGCGGCCCTAAATTTAAAAATGTTTTGGTAAAAGGTATCAGCAGTGAGGTACCTATGGAGGGATTTGTATAACCGTAATAGCTAAAGAACAGGGAGACGGCAATTATAAGAAGCATCTTCTGTCCCATACTCAGGCCTTTGTTGTTCTTGTGAAAAATCTTCAGCCCGTCATCTAAAAGTCCTATGGCTCCAAAGGAAATCAAGGAAAGAAAACATATGTAAACATGAAAGTTGCAGTATTTCCTAACAAGTATCAGAGTGATAATGGAGGAAAGTATAAATATCAGGCCGCCCATAGTGGGAACTCCGGACTTTTTCTCATGGCTTTTGGGAGCATCTCCTTTAATATATTGGCCGAATTTCAGCCGGTGAAGAACAGG
>JAUZPH010000559.1 GCA_030706065.1 Bacillota bacterium
CCGATAAACCAGTAGAAAAATATCTGGTTAAATTGAAGCAGGATTGTTCTCAGCAATACACCAAGTTCGTATTGGATGTCCATCTTAATAGGATACAGCGGGTTTGAATTTCATTTTTATTGAATTTAAATCCGCACCTTTCACGGTAATTTTGCTTAAATCGGAGATCCCAAGGCCCTCGTTTCCTGCCAGCTGAACATGAGGCACCTGGTCAACGGTAAAGCCCATAAAGTTCAATGCAACGGTATCCAGGGCAACGGGGTCCACTCCCGCAAAGATTATGTTTGAATTAACAGGCTTAACATTTATGGGGCCGTTACCGTCGCCTCCCACAATTCCGTCGATTACGGAAAAGTCCGGTTTCCTTATTTTATTTAGGTCTACTATGGTATTCACAAGGCCGTAGCTGTGGAGGGTCATCTTACCGGAAAAGCTTCCATAAAGTGCTGTCGGGGGAACACCAATGGAGTTCTTGAGGCTCAAGGTAACCACGGCCTCATACTGGGTCTTCAGCTTGGCAGCTGTTATTACCACATCGGCATCCATATAGATTTTTGGGATGTAGATTGCCTGGCCCGTCAGGCTTTTGTCGGGTTTTAAGAAATAGCAGTCTTCCTTGTTCAATACGCTCATATCAAGAAGCTCCACACCCTGAAGCTTGTCATATTCTGCATTCTTAAAGACATCGCCTGCAGGGGAAGCTTCAGCCACAATTATTCTGGAGGCTCCCGCTTCCTTAGCCAGGTCCGCTATGATCTGGATCATTCTGTAATCGGTGCTTACCGGGCTGCCAGCTTTTTCGCCACGGATCAGGTTTGGTTTTATTATTACTGTATTACCTTTCTTGACGATATCTCTTATACCGCCTGCATTTTCTATTGCCTCTGTTGTCACTGCCTTGTAATCAGTTCCCCTGCCGATTCCTACAACGGGGGTGGGGCTTGGTATGGAGGTTGACTTTTTCATCCTATCCAGGACTGCCTGGGAGGGGCCGGAGCTGCTTTTTTCACCGCTGTTATTGGAAAGTACCCTGGCGGTCTGGTTTTTCGATTGTATATAGCTGTACACGGAGATTATGCAAAGGATTGCGAGAGCAGCATATATGACTATGCTCTTTACTTTCTTCATTAATGACACTTCCTTATTCTTATAAATTGATTAGATAAATATTAAAGCCGTCATTATTATGCACAAGAAAATCAAGTAGGCCAGATACCGCAGTATGCCTTTGAACCTCAGAATGCTGCAGAAGGCAGTCCATTTTAAAAGGTCCATAAGAGAAGTAACGGTAATCATAGCCAGTGAAAAGAATTGATTAGTCGTTGCGTTGTGAGACAGGAGAGTTGTCCCTACTACAGGAAAAATTGAACTTGTGTTCATGAACCGGAGAATATCCATAAAAAAGTACCGCCTGAAAATACTGTCGGCAATAACCCCAAGGAGAAGGTATGGGCCAAGTACATTGGTATATTCTGTAATGAAGGAAAATAGCTTCTGTTTCTTTAAGTTAGCCGGAGTTAGCCGTTTCAACGTATTTTCCCTGAATAGGGCTGCATTTTCACCTTTCAGCAGTCTTGTCAGTACTCCGGCAAGAATTCCGGCTGTCAACGCAAATATAATACGTGGAATGGAATTTCTCCATATAAATCCTACTTCTGTATATGGAACCAGCATGTTGAACAGGGAGCTTGAAACTATCAAAGGTATGATGCTGGATACTCTAATTCCTTGCAGAAACAGCACAGCAACTATGGGGATAAGCCCATAGATACCAAGGGGGAGAAGGCTTCCCAGCAGCGAGAAAAGGGCTATAAAGAGCATTCCGGCCGGAAGGGAAGAATTTGTGTTCTTAGCAGGCTTTCTGAGAGCCATAAGAAATATCAGGCTGATCAAAAGCCCAAGTATAATTTGAGCAAGGTTTAGCAGGGTTCCGTTTGCGGCATCCGTAATAAGAGCAAACATTTAAAACCTCCTTAATCACTTTTCAATATTCTTTTTACGTTCCAATTCCTGAATAGTGCTTTCACACCATTTTAGATGGCCTTCATTGGCTGCAATTCCGTATCTGACTGTTGAAAGCCGGCAGGTAAGATAGTCATTTCCCTTTTCGTGAAAGAGTCTCTCTATGTGATAGAACTCTTTCAACCGCTTTTCTAAAAATCCTTTGTATTCCAACAGATGATTTATACCGTATTCCGCTTGAATTCTGTCGCAAAAGAACAGCTTGAGCAATAACTCATTTGTATTGAGGCTGTAGTTTACAGGTTCCATCAGCCAGCTGTCTAGCTTTTCCGTACCTTTCTCCGTCAGGCTGTATACCTTCCTGTCGGGCCTTCCGGGTGTCTTCTCAATGCTTACGGTAGCAAGTCCATCTTCTATGAAGCTGTTAAGTATGGGGTAGAGCTGGCCGTAGCTCATCTTTTGAAAATAACCGATACCCTCTTCTATCCACTTCTTTATGTCATAGCCTGATCTTGCACCGAGGCCCAGTATTCCAAGTAACCCATAGCTGTTGCTGTTTTCTTTAAACATAAATTGAACACTCCTTTGTTAATCTTATATCATGAGGATATATATCAATAACAATATATATCATTGCATACATATATCTTACAAGATATATGTTACTACCGTTTGGTTCATATGTCAATAAAAACCACAAGAGTATTTTTAAGGTCGAGGATGGTGCCGGTAAAATTAGAATCTGAAAAAAGCCCTGATACCACTTTAAGGTACCAGGGTTTTATAATTTACATCATCATCTGAATAACGCCGCAGGCTAGTCTTCTGCCTGAGGCACCGGCAGGTTGAGTCCTGTAGTCATCGGGGCCTTCGTGGATGACTAGGGATTTTCCGATAATCTGATCAACAGTAAGTTTATTTGTAAAGAAGGTCATTCTTGCAAACCCGTCATTTGAGAAGAGTACGGGAAAGTCACCAGCATGATTGCCATGTGGTTGATTAGTCGGATTCCAG
>JAUZPH010000056.1 GCA_030706065.1 Bacillota bacterium
AAATGCAAGGTGCTTCAGGTGCCTTGCATTTTAATTTTATAAAGGCTTTCTTCTCTTCCGTGGAATATTATAAGCGCTTATGGTAAATAATAGAGGTATAAGTGTAATTTTACAAGGATGCTGTATAAGTGCTTGAAGAAAATATTTAAATGATATGGAAAGGAAGGGAGAAAAGGCTAAATTACCTGCATTAGCCTTGAGGAGGGTATGACAAATATACTAATAATTGTACAATTCTTTTTTACAGTAGTAATGGGACTGTATTTCTTTAATGCCCTTAAGGGCCAAAGTAGTAACAAGATAGTTATCGACAGAGAGAACAGAAAAGAAATGGAAAAGCTAAAGAGGATGAGGAATATTAAGCTGACAGAGCCCCTGACTGAAAAAAGCAGGCCAAGTGCCTTCGCCGAGATAATTGGGCAGGAAGATGGAATCAAGGCGCTGAAGGCGGCAATCTGCGGGCCAAACCCCCAGCATGTAATTATCTATGGGCCGCCGGGAGTGGGAAAGACTGCAGCTGCAAGGCTGGTTTTGGAATATGCAAAACAGAGAATGAATTCTCCCTTCAAGGGTGACTGCAGATTTATTGAAATAGATGCTACAACTATAAGATTTGATGACAGAGGTATTGCAGATCCGCTGATTGGTTCTGTCCATGACCCGATATATCAGGGAGCCGGAGCTCTTGGCATCGCCGGAATACCGCAGCCTAAGCCCGGTGCAGTAACAAAGGCTCACGGCGGAATACTGTTCATTGATGAAATAGGGGAACTGCATCCTATAGAATTAAACAAACTGCTGAAGGTACTGGAGGACCGGAAGGTATTTCTGGACAGTGCATACTACAGTTCGGAGGATCCGAATATGCCGCTTTATATAAAAGAGGTCTTCGAAAATGGGTTACCGGCGGATTTCAGAATGATAGGTGCTACTACGAGAAGCCCGGAAGAAATTTCTCCTGCCATACGGTCGCGATGCGTGGAGATTTTTTTTAAGGCCCTTGAGCCGGAACAAATTGAAACGGTGTCAAAAAATGCTCTTGGTAAGATAGGAACGGCCATTGATGACAAAGCTCTTTCACTGGTGGGAAGGTACTGCAGTAACGGCAGGGAAGCAGTAAACCTGGTACAGCTTGCCAGCGGTGCAGCTCTAAACGAAGGACGTAATATTATTTCAGCGGAAGATGTGGAATGGGTGATAGAGAATGGAGGCTATTCTCCCAGGCCCGAACAGTGCATCGGTGACAGTCCCAGGATAGGATGCGTAAATGGCCTGGCTGTATATGGGGCAAATATCGGGACTCTCATGGAAATAGAGGCAACAGCAAAGAAGACGAAAATGAGAAAAGGAAGAATAAAGGTAACTGGTATAGTAGAGGAAGAAGAAATCAGTTCCATGAACAGAAAGGCCAGAAGGAAAAGCAATGCTCTATGTTCTGTTGAAAATGTACTGACTGTTATAGAAAACCTCTTTGATTTCAATTGCGATGATTACGATATACATGTAAACTTCCCGGGAGGGGTTCCTGTGGATGGCCCATCTGCCGGCATAAGCATGACCTGTGCCATATACAGTGCAATAAAAAATGTTCCGGTCAGTAATAAAATAGCTATGACCGGTGAGATATCGCTGCATGGTGAAGTAAAGCCCGTTGGAGGGATAAATGCAAAGGTAGGCGCCGCTAAAAAAGCCGGAGCTTCTAAAGTAATAATCCCAAAAGACAATTGGACGGAAAGCTTCAAGGAGCTTGAGGGTGTAGAGGTAATTCCCGTAAGCCACATAGATGAGGTTATAAACCTGGCATTTTGTGAAGAAAATATTGAAAATCATATAAGAATAGAAAAGGACAGCAGTGTGGATATAATTTCTGCAAAAGGAAACAATACAATATAATTGAATGCAGCTGCGGAAATTTAAACCTTTAGTATTCGCTTTCGAAAGTATCGAATCTTCACCGATATTTTCGAAGGCGACAAATTAAAATATAAATTTCCACAGCTATAAAGTAATGAGATGCATAATAATTTTAAATAAGCTTGCATAATCTATTATTTAGAAATGCAAGCTAATTTAATGTATTGACTAATAGTAGAAATTAATATTAAATTATTATATACTGCGAAATTTTGACATAAGAAAGTGAGGGGTGAATAATGAACGATGAAGTAAAAGTTCTTCCGCTGATTCCTCTTAGGGGACTGACTATATTTCCCTACATGGTTTTGCACTTTGATGTTGGAAGGGAAAAGTCAATAAGGGCACTGGAAGAGGCCATGCTTAATGACCAGAAAATATTTCTCGTTTCACAAAAGGATGCAAAGACAGAGGAACCGGAAGTTGAAGATATTTTCGAGGTCGGTACTGTCTGCAACATAAAACAGCTGCTGAAGCTTCCGGGAGAAACCGTCAGGGTATTGGTGGAAGGAGAGAGCAGAGCCAGAATAATGGAATATACTCAGCTTGAACCCTATTTTGAGGCTGAACTGGAGGTCTTGCTGGAATCCGAATGTGTTGAGAACAATAAATGTGAGGCTCTGGTAAGAAAGATAAAAGACACCTTTGAAGAGTATATCAAATTGTCCGGTGCAATGCCCAGTGAGGCACTGATGACCCTTGACGATATGGAAAGTCCGGGAAGGCTTTCCGATATTGTTTCCTCCTACCTGATGCTGAAACAGGATAAAAAGCAGGAACTTCTTGAGGCTTTTGATGTGACAAAAAGGCTGGAGGAACTTCTTGTCATAGTGTCTAATGAGATAGAAATCCTTAGGCTTGAGAAGAAGATAGGTGTCAGGGTTAAGACAAAGATAGATAAGGTACAAAAGGAATATTACCTGAGGGAACAGATGAAAGCTATCCAGGAAGAACTGGGTGAAGACGACGACGAGGCAAAGGAAATAAATAAATATAAGACCAGAATAAACAAGGCAAAACTTCCAAAGGAGGTTAAGGAAAAAGCGCTATATGAACTTGACCGTCTTAAGGGTACCGGCGGTTATTCCGCAGAGGGAAATGTTATAAGGACTTACCTCGATTGGATACTGGACCTCCCATGGAATACCGAGACCAAGGATAATTTTGATATAAAAAAGGCTAGAGAAATACTGGAAGAGGAACACTACGGCCTGAAGGATGTCAAGGACAGAATCATCGAATACCTGGCGGTAAAGAAGATGAGCAAGTCTCTTAAAGGGCCGATTTTATGCCTTGTAGGGCCTCCAGGGGTTGGCAAAACCTCTATAGCCCGTTCCGTTGCTCATGCGCTGAATAGAAATTTTGTAAGAATGTCTTTAGGCGGTGTCAGGGACGAAGCGGAAATAAGAGGTCATAGAAAGACTTATGTAGGAGCCATACCGGGAAGAATAATATACGGTATGAAGCAGGCAAAGTCCAAAAATCCATTATTCCTGCTGGATGAGATTGATAAAATGAGCAATGATTTCAGAGGAGATCCTGGAGATGCTCTTCTGGAGGTACTTGATGCAGAACAGAACAATACCTTCAGGGATCACTACCTGGAATTGGAGATGAATCTGTCCAACGTAATGTTTATCACTACGGCAAATACTCTTGATACTATACCGAGGCCTCTGCTGGACAGAATGGAAGTCATTGATATATCCGGGTATACCTATGAAGAAAAACTGAATATAGCAAAAAGACACCTGATTCCAAAGCAGCTGAAGGAACATGGAGTGGAGGATGATTCCATAACCTTTTCCGATTCAAGTATAGTGTTGATAATTGAAGGATATACATTGGAATCCGGTGTGAGAAGCCTGGAGAGAAAGATTGGTGCAGTGGTAAGAAAGTCAATTGCAGATATGTTTGAAAATGACAGAAAAAATGTAAACATCACAGTAAATCATGTGAAGAAGTATTTAGGACCGGTTATCTATACATATGAGAGGACCGATAAGGAAGATAAGATTGGTGTTGTAACCGGAATGGCATGGACTGCCTATGGAGGCGATACACTGCCGGTGGAAGTAAGTGTTATGGAAGGCAGCGGGAAGCTGGAGCTCACCGGAAAACTGGGAGATGTCATGAAGGAGTCCGCAAGGGCAGGGTACAGTTATGTGAGGGCTCATGCAGAGCAATTCAAGATTTATCCTGAGTTTTACAAGGATAAGGATATTCACATCCATGTGCCCGAGGGAGCGGTTTCCAAGGATGGCCCATCAGCAGGTGTAACCATGGTGACTGCACTGGTTTCGGCACT
The DNA here is from genome assembly GCA_030706065.1 of Bacillota bacterium. Lineage (GTDB taxonomy): Bacteria > Bacillota > Clostridia > Clostridiales > Clostridiaceae > JAEZDX01. The sequence goes on from JAUZPH010000056.1 coordinate 4,223, forward strand.
GTCGGGAAGGAAGGTAAGGCATAATGTTGCCATGACCGGTGAAATTACACTAACAGGAAGAGTACTCCCAATAGGCGGGTTGAAGGAAAAATGCCTTGCAGCCTACAGGGCAGGTATAGATACGGTAATAATACCAATAGACAATAAGAAGGATATGGAGAAAATACCTGACAGCATAAAAAATAAACTTAAATTCATTTTGGCTGCAAATATTGATGATGTGCTGAAGAATGCATTACTGGAGGAAAGTCTTTAATGGAAATCAAACAATCGGAGTTTATTATATCAGCTGCTGGTAGAGGGCAGTACCCAAAGGATGATAGACCGGAAATCGCCTTTGTTGGGCGTTCGAATGTCGGAAAATCATCCATAATAAATGCACTTACCAACAGAAGGAGTTTGGCCAAGGTTGGAAATACGCCGGGAAAAACAAGACTTATAAATTTTTTCCTGATAAACGATTTTTTCTATCTGGTTGATTTGCCTGGATACGGTTATGCAAAGGTGTCCAAGGTGGAGAGACAAAGGTGGGGGATGCTGATGGAAGACTATCTTACAGGCAGGGCCGCTCTGAAGAAGGTGGTGCTGCTGGTTGACAGCCGGCACAAGCCTACGGAAGACGATGTTCTGATGCTCAATTGGGTTAAACATCACGGATATAAGGTTGCAGTTATAGCAACAAAAAGTGATAAGCTTACAAAAAATGAATTGAGGAAGAATCTGCAGTTGATAAAGGATACTTTAAGTCTTGATGAGGCTGATATTTATTCTTTTTCATCTACTGCCAAGGCCGGAAGGGATGAACTTGTTGATTCTCTGTTCGAAGATATCGTAACTGAGCAATAATTTCCTATATAGATGTGGAAATTTAAATTTTAATTTATCGCCTTCAAAAAATCGGTGAAGATTCGATATTTTCTCAGGCGAATACTAAAGGTTAAAATTTCCACATCTTTAATAACGGAAGTGCTATAAATATGGCACTTCTGTTTTCTTTATATAGAAAGTAATAAAATCTTTACATTGAGCTGTCCGATAGGGTTCCAAAGTCAACATTGGACTTATACTTGTTAGAAAATCCCGAAGAGGACGGGTTTTCTGGCAAGCATAAATAAGTTATAGACTTTGGAACACTATAAATTATCCAATCTTCACGGATTTATGGGACAGCTCAATGTATTTAGATTTTCACTTTCTATATAGTGTCAAATTACTTCTTCAGGAATAATATATAATATGGTACAAAAGTAAAGCAAGTTATAAGGGAAGGAAGTGAGCTCGGGATGAACAAAGCACTTGAGGAGGCAGCATCCACCAGATGTAATGACGAATGCGAAAAAGGTAATTTCGGCTTTGATCTAAAAGATATCGGAAAGAACAAGATATTTATTATCATAATTATCATAGCAATAATAGCTTGTAGTGGTGGAGGCTTTCCTGGAAACAATGGCATTGGCCCCTGCATGAGACCGTCCAGGTGCGGCGGTGGAGGCGGAGGCAGCGGCGGTATTTGGGGATTACTGGTTCTTGCGTTCCTCTTTGCAGGCAATGGCATAGGCGGTTTAGGTGGTGCCGGAACCGGGAATGTGAATACAAATGTGATTAATGTAGGACCGGAAGAAGAATGCTGCGAAGAGCCATGTAACAATTGCTGTTAGGGTTAACAAACCTTTTAATAACAGGTGGCGCGGCTGTCAGGTAAGATATCCATATCAATATAACCAAAGGTAGACAAAGCACAGAAAGATTATTAAAGAGTCAATATTCCGTGGTTTACTGCGTATTTATTAATGAAGAACACACTTTTATCAATGAACACTATCTACTATCTTTCTTACTTACCGTCGATGTAGATAGTTTAATGAACAGGAGGGGCAGCCCCCCTCCTTAGTTTAGGAAAGTAACATACTTTGTAAGGAGGATAGTTTATGGAACTCAGCAAAATTAAATTACCATCTTTGTCAAATAGCTTTCTAATTTGGATAGTTGTAATATTTATCATTCTTGGTTTTGGTACGTCTTCCAATGTACTTGGAATTAATTTTTTAAATAAGTCAAATGATAACCAAAAGGGCAGCCGCAAGCATCATCCCGATAACAAGGTCTTTCCGGGAGGCACAAATAAGGGTGGGCTGCTTCCTGTAATGGGAATGGACGGCTCAAAGGGCTTCCTTGGCGGTAATGGATTGTTTCTGATAGCTATCGTGGCACTCCTGTTCATATTGAAGGATAAGGAGGAAAAAAAGGAAGAATCCATCGATGATACACCGGTTGTAGATTACACTGAGGTTGATGATTAGTGTTATGTATGTGAGGTGATGGCATGTCCAAACATAAAAAAAGTACGAAATATGAGGATGAAGGCAGTCCGACAGCAAATCAACCAATAAATAACTTTAATCTAGGTAGTTTGGCGGGTATTGTTAATGGCATTGATGTAAATTCGCTGGTTGAGGCTATAAACAGTGCAGGAGAGGCAATCGATAATGCAGAAGCGGATGAGGTTGTTCCTCAAAGCGGCAATGCAGACATCATCAGAGCTTTGAGAACTTTAGTCAATGCCGATAAGGTTTTGTTACTGCAAACCGTTATTCAAATCTATGCATTGAGCAGAACACAAAGGAAGGAACATACTTAAGAGCAGAATGGTTATGGCCATTCTGTTTTGTTTTAGTGTCAAATTTTACTCATCGGAATACTATATAATATGAAACTAAAGTAAAAATATTGTTATGAAAGGAAGTGATATACACTATGGTTGGAACGGGAAGAAATGTAGTTGTAAAGGATGGAAGAGGCTCCTGCGTAGATGTAGGAAACGGGCTTTTAAATAATAATAATGTGGTATTGATAGTGCTCGCTATCGTTATAATTTCCTGTTGCTGCGGGGGTGGTAACAACTCCTTCATAGATTCATGCGGATTTGGCAGGCATAGGAGAAGAGGAAGACGAGGAGGAACAGGGGCTTTGTGGATATTCCTGGCACTTTTGTTCCTAAGAGGAGGAAATGGCGGCGCGCCCAACACCAATACAAACATTATAAACCTTGATCCGCTTCTTGGTGATGAAGGCGGCGGCTTCCTGGATCTGTAATGATTTAACTATAGATTAACAAATTGGGGAATAATTTAAAGCAGAATAAAAAATACAATAGTGACTGTTCCGCAGCAAAGAATCTGTGGAAAAAAATACGGCCCAGTTCAGATAAAATATTAGTATACTGTTCAACCCCAGGATCAGAATTTATTCTGCTGCAACCTTTTATATAGTCACATTTATATAAAGGAGGGGGGCTCCCTCCTTAAATCATAGTGTATGTTGCTTCCAACATACTTCGGATATAAATTAAGGGAGGTGGCAGCTTGGCAAAACCAAGAAGAGTAATCGATGTAGATGTGTATGAGGAGGAAGAAAAGGAACCTCAAAGAAGGCATAGGGTTCCGGAAAGTAATTCCGGCAGAGGCCCAAAGAGAAAGATTGAAAGGAAAATTGACAGGGATGAAGACGAGGAACGCAGGGCAGCAAGTAATTCAAACCCTGGGAATTTTGATTTAGGGCAGCTTACAGGATTGCTGCAAAATGTAGACATGAATCAGATAGCATCCATGCTTGGCGGACTTGGTGGTAATTCTGGAGGCGGACAAGGACTCCTTGGAAATATTGCTCAAATGATGGGGGGCAGCGGCGGACAGAATCTATTTGGTAATCTGGCAGGTATGATGGGTGGAGCACCGGAACCGGATAATGCACCACCTGCAGCGCCTATGTATAATGGCCCATTCAGAGGCGACAGAAGGCTCCAGGTATTAAGTGCACTTAAACCTATGGTTTCCCCGGAAAGGGCAGCCTTGATAGATATGATAATGCAGATATATGTCATCAGTAAAGTACTAAGAGGATAAAATACATTTTTTTATGAATCAGATCTATTTCCTACGGTAACAAAAAAGTATATTCTGAATAAGATATATTATAACTGAAGAGATAAGGTGATCAACAGCCGCGAGAAGACTAAGTCATGGAATTCGTGCATGAGGCTGCTGTGAAGGGTGACGTTTCGAGCCGGTCAAAATACTGATTATGGACATGTCTTTTGTAAATAGCGAAGGTTAAAACGGAGCAGAGAACTATCTATTATTGTCAAAACAGATTTGTATGCGGCTTGAACCCCTTTCACATAATATGTTACAATTAAGAAGGAGAGTATTTTCTTGAAGAGATACTCTCCTTCTTATATTTTGGAACTTACTCGTATATCTATGGGAGGCTGTGAAAAATATAGCCATTCTTTTTCGCGGGCCGCTTGTGGCTTGCCACACACGACAAAACAATTAATAATTGTTTTGCACCCTAAAGGAATCCAAAGAGGGCAGCGAAACCTATAGAATGGCTTTTATCACAGCGCCCTATATACTAATCAAAAAGGATTTATTGTGAGAAAGGCTTTGATTCAAATTGATAATAGAACCTTGATAAGCATCTAATCCAGAACTTCTACAGCATCTTTCCGAACAATCATGGTGCATCTGCCATCTATAGTCCCTCCATCCTTTACTATCAATTTCTTTATGGTTATATCTCCCGTGACCTTGCCGGAACTTTCAATAGTGAGGGTTTCCTCACATATAATATTCCCCTTGACCTTGCCGGCTATAGAGGTACTCTTGCAGGTAAGGTTGCCATTGCACATGGAGAATGGACCCAATATAACATCGTCTTTCCACATGATGTCACCATCAATGGAACCATCGAGCTTTAAAACTCCGCCGCCATTCATATTGCCTGTAATGCTGCATTGTTCTCCAATTAGTGTTTCTATTCTCTCAACATTTTTACTTTCCTTATCCAAGAACACCATTTACACCTCCCTCTGATATCTTTGCATTTAAAACGATATAAAAAATATAGAAATTTTTTTATTTGTATGTATATATTATGGAAAAAGGGAGAAGATAATAAATGTAAAGCGGAGAGTTAATCTCCAATAGCTGAGGATGAGAGCTAAAACCTTTCATTTGATGCTAAACCCCCCATCCCCCTTGGGACCGGTAAACGGTCCCTTTTGTTTTATGTTTAATAAGTATTTTTAGCTATTGAGTATATTTTAAAAGGATGTTCATCTTCGGAGGATCTCTTTAATTTTACGACAATTGAAATCTGGTCACTTTCGCCGTCCTTGCCGATGGGGACAGCTTTAAAATTTATAGTCCATCGATACTCCGTTGCTTCACCATCTTTATTAAACCTGGTATCGGTAAAAAAACCGTCATTAAACTTGTAATACTTGCCATCAGAGGCCAGACGGCCTATCAGGCTCAAGTCAGAACCGGTGATTCCGGGGTAGAATATGTCAACAGGCTTATTGTTTTCGCCGGTAGGAAGGGATTGTATGTAGTTTACAAAGGTAACAATTTCGTTCTTTCCGGGGATATTATCATTATAATTGATTTTCTCAAATTTCATACCGAGCTGCATATAACAGGAGAGGTTGATGGAACTAACACTCAATAGCCCTGAGGCAAGTTTTGGTGTCCTGTTGTTTTTACTGTCAATAACCCCCATAATATTATTGTTGGAACAGAATAAATCACTGAATTCGAACCCATTCCAGGAGAAAATATGTTGTATTGGAGAGCCTTTTTCCATAGCCTGTACAATTACTTCAGGAACTTTATCGCGGGTGATATCCATCAAGCTTATCTTCATAGGATTATACGGGTAGTAGTGGCCAAGAGTGTTCAATTTCCGATCCGGAAGAATTGAATAAGCCCTGTCGCCGTCATTTATCTGAAGATAGTACTTGTCACTTTCTGTATTGATATATAGTGTATCCTCTCTTCCATCTCCAGTTAAATCAGATTTTAAAATAGTATTCTCTTTTATTGTTGCAGATACATCTTCATATGCGTTTTTTAAAAATAACATTAAAATACATATACAAAATAGTATACACAATATCGAATATAGAATATGTATTTTCTTTAGAAATAATACCCTTAATTTCATTAAAATCACCTCCGTTAAATTATATGTTTTGTTTATATATTTAATTAATTTACACACACTAAAAATATATAAAGCTTTGTCTCCGGAGGTGATAATTTGAGAAAGCCGAGGATTATACCGATAGTGAGCCTGCTCTGTTTCATATTAACAACGTTTACCCTCACAGCCTGTTCCGGACCATCAAAAAAGAGCGATGAAAAGCAGAAACTGAGTGTATATATAGATATCAAGGACAGAAATACTCTTGATCTGATTAGAACTTTTCTTGATGAATACAAGAAGGAGAAGCCCAATGTGGAATTATCGATGAATAGCCCCCTTGGGAATAATAAACTGGAGGAAGATATACTCAAAAGCAGCATAGATGTTATGTTCATACCTAGGAACAAGATGCTGGATTTAAGCAGCAAGGGGCTCTTGAATGATATGGGGCAATTTTATAAAAAGAATAAGGTAAGTGATAAATATTATAACATAGCAGCGGCCTATGGGAGAGCCGGTGATAAATATTATGGAATAGGCCTTATGCCATACAGTATTGAGGCCATATACAACGTACAGTCTCTTCAAAAGAGCAACCTCGGAGCGCCACAGAATTTTAAGGACTTCCTGGGAGTTATCAAACAACTGAATTCCACCGGAACTAAGATTCCGGTATTATTAAGTGATGGAATAGATATCCGCAATGTTATACCTGCTATGGTTTTCAGTAACACTGCAGATGTTGGACAGGTAGAAAAGAACTATGGAAAAGACAGCGCCAGTTATTCAAAGTTAAACTTACAACCTGTATTTGATACGCTAAATTCCCTGGTGAAACAGGGAGGAATAACGGAAAATACCTTTGAAAGTGCCGGTGATGGGACGGTAAAGAGGCTGGTTTCCGGTGATGTTCCATTGATGATAGCACTTTCTTCGGTAACAAAGGATATAAAAAATGCTGTAAATACAAGCAGTTCAAGCAGCGGAGGCTCCTCCGGGGGAAGTTCGGGAGGAAGTACCGGCAGCAGCACAGGCAGTACGGACCCTGCAAGCAAAGCAGGACTGGGTGTGCTAAAAAGTTATGATATCTCAAATGTGACAAATAGTATTCCGGTAGTTGTGAATGCAGTTGTAAGTATGCCTGCCAATACAAAGAATGAGGAAGCCATAAATGACTTACTGGACTTTATATACAATGAATCAACTCAAAAGAAGCTGGCAGAAACAGGGTATGTAACAGCCAATAAATCTGTAAATGAGAAGATGTGGAAGAGTGGAGTGAATAAGGATATTGCCGGGCATCTTGAGAAAGCTGACAGCACTGGTATTTTTTATTTATATGAATTTCCGGAAAAATATCAGACTAATGTGGAAAGTGCTGCAATTGATATCCTGAAAGGAAAATATACCGGCACTGAGTGGAAGGATATAGTATCTAAAAGCAGTAAATAAGACTGCTATTCTCACAATAAGAAAAAACCTGTTATCTATTCGCCATCATTAGCAGATAACAGGCTTTTATGTCTTACTCCTCTTTACAATCAGGGCATACGCCATAAAAATAAACCTGATTTGAAAGCACTTCATATTTTGTAAATTCGGATATCTTGGAATTTAAATCCTCAAAGCATATACCATCTATATCATCTACCCTGCCGCAGCTTAAACACTGTACATGCGGATGAGAACACGTGTTTCCATCATACCTGAAGTTTCCCTCGCCTAAATTGATCTCCTGTACAAGTTTAACTTCTACCAGTGTTTTTAGTGCCTTGTAAACCGTAGCGAGGCTCATAGTCGGATAAAGTGGCTGAAGAGACTTGTAAATGACTTCTGCTGAAGGATGTTCCTTCGTAGATTTTAAATACTTATATACTGCTATACGCTGAGGGGTCAGTTTTAGTTTTTTCTCCCTAAAAATACTTGTAATACTGTCCATATGCACCATCCCTATTATATATTAATAATTTCATTATATAACGATATTATTTATCTGTCAAAAGTAATTATAAATTAATAATGTATGTTATCAAGAAATCGATAATCTAGTGTAATGGTTTCCTTCAAAAAGAGGTTTGTCCATATCTGGCCACAGTATTTGATAGTAAATATCCATAGCCTGATGTTATAGATGTGTGAGTTTATATCTTATTATATCACCTCCGAAAAATCGTTGAAGATTCGATATTTTCTCCGGTGAATTTGTTAATGTTTAACTCACACATCTTTAACAAGTTTCAATTTCATAAAATCCACTTAAGTATTATATTACCTTGAATAGGTAGAAAAGCTAATATATATTATTATAACACATAATGAAGAAGAAAAATTTATAAAAACACTTGAAATTTATCAAAAGCATGATAGAATATAACTGTTAAACAATTAACAATCTTTTGTTACGTCCATGTTTATTTTTAATATATATTTATTTTTGGGAACAGTACTATGCCA
>JAUZPH010000560.1 GCA_030706065.1 Bacillota bacterium
AATTAACATCCTCCTAAAATATTTCTCTATAGATTATATTCCAAAGCAATGCTAATATGAAACGAAAATGGGGGACTTTAACTTTCTTTCCATCAATACCACGGAATAACTCATCTATACAAGAGAAAACTATTATTACAAGAAAGGAGGTAGTTACATATGGCACTTGGATCCAGCGGAAACGGCAGAACTCAATTACTTCCGGATGCTCATAAAGTCCTGGACAACATGAAATACGAGATTGCTGAAGAGCTGAGTCTTGGAGTTCATCAGGGTTCAGAGGATTATTGGGGCGAGGTTACTTCCAGAAATTGCGGCAATGTCGGCGGTCAGATGGTGAGAAGGATGATCGGACTTGCAGAAAAGGAACTTCTAAATGGAAAGAAAGCAGATAAGTTTTAGAGGGCAACTTAAAAAGTTGCCCTTTAAATTCTTTTGGGGTTACCCCTACGGAAAAATGGCAGAGGAAGTTTTTTTATGGTATAATACATATATCCTTTTGGGACTTATGAAACCCTAGCAATGACCTGAAAGACTCGGAAGAGGAGGTTAATAAATGTTTAATGATATAAATCAGTTAGCAGAGAGTAAACTTATATTGCTCTATATATTAGATAGAATAAACATACCGGTACCCAGGAATCAGGTTACAGAGATTGTTCTTGAAAACAATCTGGTGAATTATTTTTCTCTTCAACAGTATATATCAGAACTCAACAGCGCCAACTTTATTGAAAGCATTAACAGGAATGAAAAAAAGTCGCTTTGTATAACTGACAAGGGCAGGAAGGTATTGTCCATGTTTTGTTCGAGAATATCCGAAGATATTATCAATAAGGTAGACAGTTATATAAAAGAAGAAATAGACAGCATTAAGAAGGAAATATCCCTTCATGCTGATTATACAATTGAGAATAATGACATGTTCATTGTAAATCTGAGAGCTCAGGAAAATGACATAACTCTCATTGATATCAAGGTAAATGTCCCTTCTAAAAAGCATGCCATTGATTTGTGTCAAAACTGGAAATCAAATTCCTCCAGAATTTACAATGACATACTTAAAACACTTCTTCAATACTAAAGTAACGTCATACCTGTAGGCTCCCTGCCTATAGCTATGGCTTGTTTTTTATCGTTGAAAATATCATACCTTACGAGCTGGTTTCCATAGTTATCTCCAACATAAAGAAAACGGCCTTTTTTAACTATACCTCTTGGCATGCCGCCAACATGGATTTCTTTAACCAAATCCATTTCATCCAGGTAGATAAAACTCACACAGCCCTCACTGAAATTTGCTGCATAACACATATTATCCCCGCAGAAAATATCTATCGGACTTTTCCCCGCCCTGATTTTCCGGTAAGATACAAAATTGTCCATAGAAATTATGTTTACATATCCGTCATTATCACTGCCCAAATTGCTTTCACAAACTAAAATGGACTTGTTATCCATCGAAAATATTGCCTTTGTAGGGTAGCTTCCCACAGGGATATTTTTTACTATCTCGTGATTGCTGCAGTCCATTATGGAAATACTGTCATTCTCCATATTCGTGATTACGATAAGGCCAAGCTTATCGCTTACATCTACACTGTGCGGCAGGTTACCTCCTGGAATTTCCTCGGAAATTCTCCTGTTCTCTAAATCAAAGACTACAATATTATTGGATTCACCACAGGTGATAAATGCAAATCCCTTAAAGACTGCCACTCCATTACAATTGCCTCCAATATAGTACTCTTCTATGGCAGCTTTACCGATACCCTCAATTATAGATATACTGCTGCTGTAACTGTTTGCGGTAATTACCCCGTTCTTCCACGGACATAAACCATGGGGACCTATTTTGTTTTCTGAATTATTTAATGCTATTCTTTCCTCTTCTCTAAAACTTTTAAGATTGATTCTGGATAAACTATCGGATCCGGTATTGCATACAAATAAATAATCCACAACAATCACTCCAATTGCCTCATATAGATGTGTGAGTTTATAATTTAACTTATCCGGTGAATTTATTAATGTATAAACTCATACAGCTTTAGCAATATTCTATCTTACACAGATATATTATGAAGTTGTACCCCAAAATGTACTATATAGAAAGTGAAAATCTAAATACATTGAGCAGTACCATAAATCCGTGAAGATTGGATATTTTCTCAGGTGAATTTGTTAATGTTTAAACTCACACATCTTCAAAGGGCTTTCAACTTGGATATTAACTTATGCATGCCCAAAAACTGTTGAAGATTCAGTATTTTGAAGCATGTATAAGTTAAGCTTCGTTTATAAAACCCTATTGATAAAAGATATTGAGGAAACATTTGAAAATTCATTCCTCTTGACATATAATTTTAGTGTACAGGCTAACGACATAATGAAAGGATGCGGTTACATGTTTACTTTTAAGCCAAAGGGAGTATGCTCAAAACAAATTCAGTTGCAGATTAATGGTGATGATACAATAGATTCAGTGGAGTTTGTAGGTGGTTGTTCAGGAAATCTCCTGGGGTTATCAAAGCTCGTTGAAGGAATGAAGGCTCAGGAGGCATTAGCAAAACTTAAAGGAATACGCTGCGATTCAAAAAAAACATCTTGCCCTGACCAACTTGCAAAGGCAATCGAGGAATATTATTCTCAAAAATAAGAAAAAAGGTTCTTTTATCTGCAGATAAAAAGAACCTTTTTTCTTATTGTCCTGATTTTTTTATAATCTTCCTCATATCCCCGATCATATAAAGGGAACCGCATACAAGGAGAAGATCATCCTCCCTGCAGTAGGCTAAAGCCTGTTCAAAAGCTTCTTCATAGTCATCAAAAGGCTGGCAGTCAGTATCGATTTTGATTATTCTATCCCGTAAAGCCTCAGCATTTTCTGCCCTTCCGCTGTGCGGAGTGACGGTGATAACCTTCTCTGCCATAGGAACAATAATACCGAGCATCTCATC
>JAUZPH010000561.1 GCA_030706065.1 Bacillota bacterium
AGAGAAATTGCAGAGAACTTCAGGCTTTTTCCAAAGAGAATGATAACCATGATTGTGAAGGATGAAGAAAAGGATAAAGCGGTAAAGAGTATAATTGACGCCAACATTACAGGAAATTCCGGTGACGGGAAGATATTTGTACTGGAGGTTCCGGAGGCTATAAGGATCAGGACCGGCGAGAGAGAGGAAGCTGCACTTTAAAATTTGAAAAGAGGTGATTCTTTTGAATAAGGTTGTAGACAAGGTTTTGGAAAAGTATTCGGCTAAGACCTACAAAGCCAGAAAAAAGCACATAGTAGTTAAGGAAGAGGGCTGTCAGGCGCCTGAAATAGAGGCAAATACAAGGACTATTCCCGGAATAATTACCAATAGGGGCTGCTGTTACGCAGGTTGTAAGGGAGTTGTGGTGGGGCCAATAAAAGATATGGTTCATATTGTCCACGGCCCCATCGGCTGTTCCTATTATGCCTGGGGGACAAGAAGAAACAAGGCAAGGACGGAAGAAGGCAAGGATAACTTCATACAGTACTGCTTTTCAACGGACATGCAAGAGAGCGATATAGTCTTCGGTGGAGTGAACAAGCTGAAGGCAGCTATAAAGGAAGCAGTGGAGCTTTTTCACCCCAAGGCAATATCCATATCTGCCACATGCCCTGTAGGACTTATAGGTGATGATATTAATGCTGTGGCGGCAGAGGCAGAGAAAACCTACGGTATTCAAGTACTTGCCTTTAACTGTGAAGGCTACAAGGGTGTGAGCCAGTCTGCGGGGCATCACATTGCAAACAACAAGTTCGTCAAGAGCGTAATAGGAAACGGCGATGGAGATTACAGCAAATACAAAAGAAATATAAACCTGCTTGGTGAGTACAACATAGGCGGGGATACATGGGAGATAGAAAGAGTTCTCACCAAGATAGGCTACAATGTAGTGGCCACTCTTACAGGAGACAGCTCCATTGAAAATATAAGAAATGCCCACAAGGCGGATTTGAACCTCGTACAGTGCCACCGGTCCATAAACTATATAGCGGAAATGCTTGAGACAAAATTCGGAACTCCCTGGCTCAAGGTCAATTTCATAGGTATTGAGGCTACCATGGAAACTTTGAGAAACCTGGCCAGGTTTTATGATGAACCGGAGCTTACAGCACGTACGGAGGAAGTAATACAAGAGGAGCTGCAGCAGATATCAGGGGAACTTCAGTACTACAGAGAGAGGCTGGAGGGAAGAACAGCATTTTTATACGTAGGAGGGTCCAGGTCCCACCACTACCAGAATCTGCTGAGAACCTTCGGCGTTGAAACGGTGCTTTCCGGCTATGAGTTTGCCCACAGGGACGATTATGAGGGAAGAGAGATAATCCCCAATATAAAGATAGATGCGGACAGCAAAAACATTGAAGAACTTAAGGTGGAAAAGGACGAGAAAAATTACAGGATAATAATCTCCGAAGAAAGATACGAGAAACTTAGAAAGGAAATACCGCTGGGGTATTACGGCGGACTTCTTAAGGATTCCCATGAAAAGGCGGTTATTATTGACGACCTGAACCACTATGAGACGGAGACCTTCATAAAAATTCTTAAACCTGATATGTTTTTCTCGGGAATAAAGGATAAATATGCGGTTCAAAAGATGGGGGTTATGTCAAAGCAGCTCCATTCCTATGATTATTCCGGACCATATGCCGGTTTTAAAGGGGCAATGATATTTGCAAGAGATCTCCTGGCAGGAGTATACACGCCGGCCTGGAAGTTTGTGACTCCTCCCTGGAAGAGCGAGCCGCTGCTGACCGGGGAGATTGCCGGAGAGGAGGTTGAAGCAATATGTTAGACAAAACACCGAAGGAATTATATGAAAGAAAAGCCCTCAGGATTAACCCAGCAAAGACCTGTCAGCCTATCGGAGCGATGTATGCCGCCCTTGGAATACACAAATGCCTGCCGCACAGCCATGGTTCACAGGGGTGCTGTTCCTATCACAGGATGCAGCTGACAAGGCATTTCAAGGATCCAATAATGGCTTCTACCAGTTCTTTTACAGAAGGAGCTTCCGTATTTGGAGGGGGCAGCAACCTGAAGACAGCGGTAAAAAATATATTTTCCATATATGATCCGGACATAATTGCGGTGCATACTACCTGTCTTTCAGAGACTATAGGGGATGACCTGTCAACCATCATATCCCAGTGTGAAATTCCCGAGGGGAAATTAATCATCCATGCCAATACACCGAGTTATATAGGTTCCCATATCACAGGTTATTCCAACATGGTGAAAGGCATAGTCAACTATATCGCCAGGAGCTCGGGGGTGAAAAACGGAAAAATAAATATTATTCCCGGCTTCGTGAGCCCCGGAGATATACGTGAGATAAAGAGCCTTTTGGAGGCCATGGGAATACCTTTCATAATGATGCCGGATACAAGCGGGGTTGTCGATTCACCGATGACAGGTAAATTTGAAATGTATCCTAAGGGAGGAACGACGCTTCAAGATGTTACAGATATGGGAAATTCAAAGGTTACCATAGCCATGGGCAGCTATTCCTCGGAAGCGGGCGCTGCGGCACTTGAGAAGAAATGCAGGATACCGATGAAGATTATAAATATACCCATTGGGATAGAAGCTACAGACAGGTTCCTGATGATACTTTCGCAGCTTACCGGAAAGGAAGTACCGGCAGAGATAGAAGAGGAGAGAGGGCGGCTTGTGGATCTGATGCTGGACTGCAACCATCACATCTTTGGCAGAAAGGTGGCCATATCCGGTGACCCGGATACTGTAATAAGCCTGACGGAATTTGTAATAAGCCTTGGCATGGTACCCAAATATGTAATAACCGGCACACCTGGAGAACGGTTTGTAAAAGAAATCAATACAATGCTGGAAAACGCCGGTATTGATGGCTGCACAGTAAAAAGCGAGGCAGATTTATTCGAACTCCATCAGAGG
>JAUZPH010000562.1 GCA_030706065.1 Bacillota bacterium
ACGCCGACGCTGAAGAGCTTTGTATAACCAATGCAGTGGTGGTCGTAGTCGAATATGTGATTCCAGCTTATAACGCCCACAGTACTCTTCTTGCTGTCAAAGCTCATGGCATTTTTGTAAAGCGGCGAAGAGCATACAAGTTCCTCCACTCTCCTGTCCATCAGCCAGGAACCCGGCGCGCCCTTCTGCGGAATACCCCAGTTAGCTGCTGAGCGTAAACCCATCTCGTAGAAAAACGGGCTTTGAGGGAAAATCACCGGTTCAAAACGTTCAGCAATAACCTGATGCAGGACACTTTTCAGTGTGTCCGCAGAAGCGCCGGGGTTATTTTCGGCATACATATCCATCTCCTGTTTAATGGTATCCCGGACGTGAACGAATTCCGGATTCTGCTCCGGGCTTTCCATTGTTTCGTAATAGGCGCGCATCTGCGCACGAAGCATTTGGTACATATTGCATTTCTCCTTTTGGGATGAATCTACTTACAAGTTTATTCCCTTCCGTGCCTTAATGCAATGGGAATGAAGGTTAAAATGAAGTATCAAAGATTATAATAAGGTTATTAAATTGACAGTTTTATGATAGAATCAATATATAGATATGTTAGTGGATTTGTTAAGGTTTAAATTTCCGCCTTTGTATGAAAAGTCACATATAACGAAAGTGAAGGAATTGATATATAATATGAAAAAATTAGTCATTGGAATACTGGCACATGTAGATGCCGGGAAAACGACACTGTCAGAAAGCATGCTTTATTTAAGCGGTAAAATCAGAAAGCTGGGAAGAGTGGATAACAAGGATGCCTATCTTGATACCTATGAGCTGGAAAAGGCAAGAGGTATTACCATCTTCTCCAAACAAGCCATATTTGAAGTAAATGATACCCAAATTATCCTTCTGGATACACCGGGACATGTGGATTTTTCAACAGAGATGGAGAGAACTCTTCAAGTACTGGATTATGCCATTTTAGTGGTAAGCGGTGCCAGCGGAGTGCAGGGACACACTAAAACCCTATGGCGTCTTCTTTCTGTCTATGGAATTCCAACTTTTATCTTCGTCAATAAAATGGACCAGGAAGGCATCGATAAGGAAAAATTGATGCAGGAATTAAGGAAGGTGCTGAATGAAGGGTGTATAGAATTTGGGGAGACGGATACGGAAGCCTTCTATGATGAGGTAGCTATGCGGGATGAGGCTGCCCTGGACAGCTTTTTGGATACAGGCAGCATTGAAGTCTCTGAAATTGCAAGGCTTATAAATCAGCGTAAGGTCTTCCCCTGCTATTTTGGATCGGCTCTTAGACTGCAGGGTGTTGAGGATTTCATGAAGGGACTTATAAAGTATGCCAAGTATCCTTCCTTTCCTGAGGCCTTTGGTGCAAAAATATTTAAGATTAACCGGGATGAGCAGGGAAACCGTCTCACCTTTATGAAAATAACAGGAGGAAGCCTGAAGGTAAAGTCATTACTATGCAATAAGCCCTCAGGTGGAGAAGAATTAAATCAAGACGGCCTTTGGGAAGAGAAAGCAAATCAAATTCGAATATATTCGGGACAAAAATTTGAACCGGTAAATGAGGCGGAGGCAGGTTCCGTATGTGCAGTAACCGGGCTTACAAAAACCTATCCAGGGGAGGGCCTGGGAATAGAACGAAGCTCTTCTCCCCCACTGCTGGAACCGGTATTGTCCTACCGGATTATACTTCCGGAGGGCTGTGACCCCAAGACCATGCTGCCCAAATTGCGTCAGATAGAGGAAGAGGATCCGGAGCTTCATATCGTCTGGGATGAGTACCTGCAGGAAATCCAAGTACAAATCATGGGCGAGGTGCAGACTGAAATTCTGCAAAGCATTATAAAAAGCCGTTTTAATGTGGAAGTGTCCTTCGATTCCGGAACTATCCTCTACAAGGAAACCATTGCAAATACTGTGGAAGGTGTGGGGCATTTTGAGCCTTTAGGCCATTATGCGGAGGTTCATCTGATCATGGAACCTGGAGAAGCGGGCAGCGGCCTGCGGTTTTCTTCGGAGTGCAGTGAAGATGAACTGGATAGAAGTTGGCAGAGGCTTATATTATCTCATCTGGAGGAAAGAACTCATAAAGGTGTATTAACGGGCTCCCACATTACCGATATGAAAATAACTCTGGCAGCTGGCCGTGCACATAAAAAACACACTGAAGGCGGGGACTTCAGAGAGGCCACCTACCGCGCCGTCCGTCATGGCTTGAAGCAGGCGGAATCCGTCCTGCTGGAGCCTTATTATGAATTTCAGCTGCAGCTGCCGGAGAAAATGGTTGGCCGTGCCATGACAGATATCGAGAAACTCCATGGAACCTGTGAACTTTCCAACACCGATGGCGAGATGGCTTTAGTTTCCGGAAGTGCACCGGTAGTTACAATGAAAAACTATCAGAAGGAAGTGACTGCCTATACAAAGGGGCTGGGAAAGCTGTTCTGCAGCTTAAAGGGCTATGAACCCTGTCATAACGCCGAAGAGGTCATAAAAAGTATCGGATATGATTCTGAAAGAGACATCTTAAACCCGACGGGCTCTGTATTTTGTGCACAGGGTGCAGGCTTTCTGGTAAATTGGGATGAAGTAAAAAATTATATGCATATTGAAAGCCGCCTGCAGAAGGTAAAGCAGAAAGCCTCACAAAAGGGAATCAAGCGTCCTTCAGTAATAACGGAAGAATCCATAGGCTTGGACGAAATAGACCGGATCATCAACAGTACCTTTTACGCCAATCAAGGTAAAAAGTCTATCTGGAAACGCAGTAGAACTGCTGCCGAAAGTTATGTTAGGCCCGTTAACTATACACTTAATGAACTTAAGTCAAAAGATCAGTACCTGCTGGTGGATGGCTACAATATAATCTTTGCCTGGCAGGAATTAAAGGAACTGGTGGATACCAATATTGATGCCGCCCGCACAAAATTGCTGG
>JAUZPH010000563.1 GCA_030706065.1 Bacillota bacterium
CCGGTAAATGTCTCAAGTAACCATGTTGATGATATAGAGGACGAGGGCGTAGACAATAAGACAAAAAAAATCATCATTGGAGTTTTAGCCGGAATTTTAGTTTTGGCTCTTGGCATTGTAGCTGCTTTTGCAGCAGGTGGATTCTTCAGTCATAAACCGAATACAGGCGGAGCCAATGTTACAGCTTCAAGTAATATAGAGGTTCCGAATGTTATAGGATTTACAGAGGCAGATGCAAAGGCAAAAATCGAAAGTATGGGCCTGACCTATACAAGGAGTGATGAGGCTTCCGATGATAAAATACCCGCAGGTTCAGTTATTATGACCTTCCCAACAGCAGGAACAAAGCTTAAAGCCAATCAGGAAGTTAGGGTCAGAATTAGCAAGGGACCTGGCAAGACTACAGTACCTGTACTTGTTGGCAGCGATCTGGATCAGGCTAAGTCATTGATTACAGGAACAGGTTTTGATATAGTTGTTGCCGATAGGCAGTATAATGATACCGCTCCTGAAAACAGTATTATAAGTCAGAATCCTCTGCAGGACACTGAAGCTGACAAGGGAACAAAGATTCAGGTAGTAGTTAGTTTAGGGAAAAAGTACACGCCTGCTGTAGTGCCAGATTTAAAAGGCAAGACAATTCAGCAGGCTCAAACTATCCTAACAAACTCAAAACTTAAACTTGGTACACAGACACCAGTAGAAACGAAAGATGCGACATTGGTTGGCCAGATTTTCTCGCAAGATATTGCAAAAGATACCAAAGTTGATGAACAGACCGCAATCAAAGTAAGTTATTATGTTAAGGCTGCAAATACAGATATTGTAGTACCTCCATTGGCAAATAAGACCTTGTCAGAAGCACAGACTATACTTGCTAACTTGAAGTTAGCGCTTGGAAACCAGGTCTCAGTTGAAACTACAGATGATACCCTTGTAGGGAAAATATTTGACCAGACACCTGCATCCGGTTCAACTGTTCAACAAGGAGCATCGGTAGATGTAAAATATTATGTAAAGAAGCAGCAATAAATAAATTGTAGTGTCTATCCAATAGTTTGGCTTTAAATTGTCGACTGAATTTAGATACTTTAAGGAGGACATATGATAGGAACTATCATTAAAGGTATCGCCGGGTTTTATTATGTTAAGGTTGAAGAAGAGATTATAGAATGTAAAGCAAGAGGTAAGTTCAGATTTGATGAACTTACCCCCTTGGTTGGAGACAGGGTTGAGATAACAGTAAAAAACAACAAAGGTGTCATTGATAAAATTCTACCCCGAAGTTCCGAGCTCATCAGACCAAATGTAGCTAATGTAACTCAAGCTTTTGTTGTATTTGCAGTAAAAAGTCCGGATATCAATTTTGAGCTTTTAAATCGTTTCTTAGTACTCTGTGAGATGAATAATTTAAAGGCTATTGTCTGCATAAACAAAAAGGATTTAGCAGGTGTTGAAGAGCAGGATTTAATAGAAAGTTATTTTAAGAGTACCGGATATGAATACTACTATATCGGCGCCAAAAGCGGAATAGGACTGGAGGACCTCTATAATCATCTTCCAGACAATGTTACAGTGGTCTGCGGGCCTTCCGGAGCCGGTAAATCCACATTGATTAACAAGCTCTGTAGAAGTGAAGTGATGCAGACCGGAGAGATAAGCGAAAAAAGCAGCAGAGGGAAACATACCACCAGACATAGTGAACTTATACCTGTCCAAGGGGGCTATATTGTTGATACTCCCGGGTTCTCCTCACTAGAAATGATAAATATTACCAAAGAGGAACTGCAGCACCTTTTCCCAGAATTTGAAGATTATAAATATGACTGTAAATTCAGGGGCTGCCTTCATTTTAAGGAACCGAACTGTGCAGTTAAGGGTGCTGTTGAAAATGGTATTATTAATGAAGACAGATATAAAAGTTATTTAAGCATTCTTGATGAAGTAATGAAAATAAAGTTATATGATTAAGTAATGGAGATGGAACAGATGAGAGCACTTATAATGTCCGGAGGTACGAAACCATCCAGAGAACTGGCTCTGGAGGAGACAGAAAAAAGCAGTATAATTATTGGTGTAGATAAAGGTATTGAATACCTGTATGAATATAATATAAAGCCGGATATTTTACTGGGAGATTTTGATTCTATAAATGCAGAACTGCTGGAGACGGTAGTAAGCTCTTACAATGAAGTGCTGAAGTTTCCGCCAGAGAAGGATTTTACGGATACCCAGGCAGCCATCAATAAATGTTTGGAATTGGATGCAGAAGAGATTGTAATGCTTGCCTGCACAGGCTGCCGCCTTGATCATACCATGGCTAATATAGGACTGCTATATCAATGTTTGAAGACTGGAAAAACTGCATATTTGATAGATGACAAAAACACAATGTTCATGGTTGATAAAAACATTGAGCTTGAAGGAAGATCGGGAGGCTATTTTTCTCTCATGGCTTTCGGCGGCGATGTTGAAGGCCTTACAATAGAAGGTGCCAAGTATCCCCTTAGAGATTATAAACTTGTTCCATGGGATAATATAACCACCTCCAATGAATTCTGCGGATGTAAAGTAAATATCAAATTCAACAGCGGTAATCTTCTAGTATTTTACAGCAGAGATTAGATATTTATAATTGGATGTTCCGAAAGAAAATTTTTTGGAACATTTTATTTTTTGGAAACAAAATGTAACCTTCGTAATATAATAGATAATGAAATAATGATGAGGTGTGATAAGCTTGTGGAAGCTTGGTGGGAAGACGAGTAGAAAAGTGGGACTTGTAGTTACATGCATTGGCATAGGGATTGTACTTACTGTCGTTGTTCCTATGTGGGGATGGATTGGTGCCGTAGGAATCGGACTTATTTATTGGGGCTGGCAGGTTATGAATCACAATCATCATTAGCAATTTTATGAGGGGGAGCAATGAGAATTATTGCAATTAAGC
>JAUZPH010000564.1 GCA_030706065.1 Bacillota bacterium
CACTGTAAATCTTTTTGAAGTAGTATTCTATTACCTCTATTTCCCTGCTTAAAAAATCCTTCGCCTTTTCCGTCAGATGGATTTGAACAATCCGTCTGTCTTCCTCGCTTCTTATTCTCTCAACCATAGCTTTCTTCTCTAATCTTCCAACCACTCCCGTAGTCGTGTTCAAAGGAGCATTGATATATTCCGAGATTTCTGTCATATTGGCATTCTTATATCGATAAAGATATATTAAAGCCAGAATCTCATTCTTTGAATAATCCAAAAAAACGCTGCTCCACTTATTGGGGAAGAATAAAAATTTGAGTTCATCTATATAGTTAAAAAATATGCTTTCTAAATCCGTACCTTTATCAACTTCCATATTATTCTTCCCCCAATTAGTTCTAGTGTCGAAGTATATTTTTATTCTAGCATCGAAGTAATTTATTGTCAATTCAGTTTCAGCTTAATTTTCCTTAAAATTCTATGATTATTCGCATCACCGGTGATTATCACGGTTTATCTGGTCCAAAGACTCTCAGTTATGTCAAGCGCACTTGTTTAGGCAACCTAATGTCAACTTCCAAGGTCTCATTAATCACTTTGTTCCCTTGAGAACTTTCCTGATTTCACTATCTGCAGTCTGAGCCAGATCACTGATTGCTTCATCATAGCTCAGATAAATATTTATGTCAAAACTGCTGTCCATGGACGGAAGGTTCTTTTCTGTAATGGGCAGCAGTTCTCCTTTCCCATCCTCCCTGGCCTTCAAAAGATATGCCTGATTTGTTTGAATCCTGCCGGTGTTATTTTGATGGACTCCTCCCTTTGATGGAGTTCTGTAATCGATAAAAAGCACCGACTTGTCGAACCTTTCATAGATGGCGTCGATTATGAAAAAGTTTATATCCGGATTGACCATCCTGTAAGTTATATCTTTGAGCTTGAAACCTTCCGGGATATACGAAGGTGCGTATACAGGCACTACTGCCGGCACATTGTTCTTCAACTCACCGAAGGAATGGTATATCTGTTTCCCATACATCTGCTCTTCCACGGACTTTTCGGAAATATTACATATACTGCTGCTCAGGTATGGCTCAGCAATTTTGATGAGTTCAGCGTCCTCTGACTTATCAGAATCCGATATCTTATAATTATAGTTTATCCTTACTGAAAACGCATATTGGTCCAAATCTATTTCCAGATGCTTTTGAGTCAATTCCGACCCGGTATTTTCTCTGCTTATCTTTACTCCCTTAGGTGGGGAATACCCTGAATCTGTCTCTACTTTAATATCCTCAGGATTGATTATCACTGTATCCCCATAAATATCTTCCTCTCCTTTGAGAGTATAGTTAATGACAATTTCATTATAGTTTTCACTCTCATAGGAGAATTGCAGAGAGATACTCATATCCTTGTTTTTGGTATACTCTATCTCCTTCAGCTTGTAACCGTCTGGAACATATGCCGGTGGAACAAAGGGAATCTCTGTCACATAATCCTGAGCTTCCTTAATGTTTTTGAATACTTTATAATCAAGCATAAAGGCCGGATGCCCTTTTACAGAATTCTGCAGCAGTTGAACAAGACTTTCTCCGCCTACTAAAAATAGTACAATGAACGTGACAGCTGCAGCAGTAATGAATCTGTGTATCCTTCTATTCTTAGTTACCTTGGCTTTTGTATTTATGTCATGTTTATCCTCCAGCTTTCTCTTCCGGTCCAAATTCTCAGAGATATCTCTGACAAGATTCTTCTCAAAGCCTTCAGGTAGTTCACACTCTCTATAAACAGCCTGCACACTTTCATCTAACTCTTTCATCTTGTCATATTTATTCCGGCATCTGTTGCATTCTTTCAAATGTTTTTCCAGCTCTGCCCGGGTATCCTGAGGTAGTTCTTCATCAATATAAGCAGCAAGTTTTCTATTAACGGAAATACACTTCATATTTATCCCCCTTACAACCTTGTTTCTTGTCTTGGACTCTTACCCACTGACTTATCTAACTCACGGTGTTTAACCTTCTCTATTTGCTTAAGGAGTTTTTGCCTTGCCATATAAAGCCTTGATTCAACCTTGTGAAAAGGTAATTCTGTTCTTTCGCTTATTTCCTCATATTTTAGTCCAAGCACATATTTCATGTATATAAGCTCCCTGTACTTTTCAGGAAGCTTGTCAATTTCCTCAACAAGACTCAGTAACTTCTGCTTTTCCTCGTATACTTCTGCGGGGTCTCCAAAACCGCTGTATCCCCCAGTCTGCTCCATATCCTCGTCCACTTCAATATATTCATACTTTCTATATTTTTTTATGTAATTAAAAGCAGTATTTTTTGCTACGGTAAAGAGCCACGAAATGAAGTTCCTATCCTTGTCCAGTCCGTTTATATTCTCAAATACCCTGACGAAAGTATCCTGAGTTATATCCTTTGCTGCCTCCTCATTTCTTACAATATTGTATACGAAGCCATAAATCTTTCTATCGTAAAGCATAATAAACTGTTCAAATGAAACACTACCCGCACTTTTTGCCATATATATCAAATCAACGTCACTGTTCATCCTACCACCTCAATCATTAAAACTCTTCAAATGGTAATACAAATAAAAAGCTCAAATCTTTGATATTTTTTACTCTTATTATAATATATCACATATTCGAGAGTACTTAACATATACCTGTTAAACCCCAATAACATTCTCCAAATTTGCTGGAATGCAAAATAGAGAAATAGAAATATAAGTACATGAAAAAATGTATCTGTGCAATTGCGAGTTTACAGTATACCTTAATTTCTTCTGGTACCATGTACCGAACCTCCTCATACAATGATAATGAACAATAATGCACTATAGAGAAATGAGGAGTATAATGATTACTGTTGCTGGGAAAATTGCCAATGCAGATGTTATAAGCAGAGAATTCCCACCCGGAAGCATGGAAGCAAAGATCATAA
>JAUZPH010000565.1 GCA_030706065.1 Bacillota bacterium
ATAAAGTATTGCTTCCATTTTTATATACACCTCACTTAAATTCGTTGAATATTTATTCATAAATATCTTATATTTATACAACAATTTACCACAAATTTTACCGTTTGTCAATATAATAACGCCTTGCTTTTTCGCCATATTCACTCTGCTTATGCCCATTTTCTGTGCATAGACAAAAATACTCCCCAATAATTAGGAGAGTATTTTTATAAATCTGTATTATTAAATGTATAAAGTAATTACAGTTATTTTATATTTCTTGAGCCCGGCTTGATATATGGTATTCCGGCTCTGCATAAAGGGCAATCCTCTTTATCGTAGCTTTCAATCTCCAGCTTTGTGCAGCTGTATATGGGCAGGTCCAAATTTCCCGTACTTCTGTTAACGATGCAAGCTATTCCTACAACCTCGCCTCCAAAAGCCCTGATGACTTCAGCAGTTTCCAAGGATGACTTTCCTGTCGTAACAACATCTTCAGTTATAATTACCCTCTGTCCCGGGTTAATCTGGAAGCCCCTTCTCAAAGTCATTTTCCCTTCTTCTCTTTCTGTGAATATGGCAGGCTTTCCACACTGCCTTCCCAGTTCGTAGGCCACTATGATTCCTCCCATTGCCGGGCCTACCACTATATCAAAGTCCACTGCCTTTAATCTTTCTGCTGCCACAGCTAAAACCTGCTGGGCCTTGTCCGGATACTGCAGAAGCTTTGCACACTGGCAGTATTTATCGCTGTGCCTTCCGCTGGATAATAAAAAGTGTCCCTCCAATAATGCCTCACATTCCTTTAATATATCTATAACCATTGTTATTACCTCCGATTCTTTCTTATAATATGAACGAGTCTGCTACACCCATGCAGCTCCCATTATTTCATCCAGGTTCCTTATATTTTCCCTGTACATAAATTCCCGGATTCCCTCAATTATATCTACACAAATGTCCGGTTTCATAAAGTTTGCAGTACCTATCTGTACTGCCGCTGCCCCGGCCATTATGAACTCCACGGCATCCATGGCTGTCATTATTCCGCCCAATCCTATAACCGGTATATCAACTGCCCTCGATACCTCGTATACCATTCTTAAAGCCAGCGGTTTAACGGCGGGGCCTGAAAGCCCTGCAAAGGTATTTTCAAAAACCGGCTTTCTCTTCCTCACGTCTATGGCCATAGCCTTCACCGTATTTATCAGGGACAAAGCATCGGCACCTGCCTCCCTGCAGCTTGCTGCCATTGCCACGATATTCTCTGCATTTGGTGAAAGCTTTACCATGAGAGGCTTCCTGCAAACCGCCCTGACTTCTTTAACCACTTCATATGCAGTGTCGCATTTGATACCAAAGGCCATTCCTCCGCTCTTTACGTTTGGGCATGATATATTGAGTTCTATCATATGGACGGAAGTATCGTTCAATTTATCTACTGCTTTTACATACTGTTCAATATCGGCACCGCCTACATTGGCGATTATAACCATGTCCATCTTTTCCATGTGCGGAAGTTCCTTTTCAATAAACGCATCGATTCCCGGATTTTGAAGGCCCACACTGTTCAGCATGCCTCCTCTGGTCTCATAAACCCTTATCCCGTCATTTCCTTCCCTCTTATTAAGGGTGAGACCTTTTGTGCATATCCCGCCAAGAGCCGAGACATCATAAAAATCTGAATACTCTCTGCCGAAGCCAAAGGTACCGGAAGCTGCTATGACAGGATTTTTAAACCTTATTCCGCATATTTCCCTTCTTAACATAAGTACCACCTCAATCCAATACTAGTTCGTCCCCATCAAAAACCGGACCATCCTTACAGGTTCTCCTGTTGCCGTCTTTCGTCCTGCAGGTGCATACAAGACAAGCTCCAACCCCGCAGGCCATATGTTTTTCCATAGACACGTATACCTTTTTCCCTTTTTCCCGGCAGTGCCTCAGTACCTTTTCCATCATTACCTCCGGTCCGCAGCACAATACCGCATCATAATCCGAGGCATCGAATATTTCCGTTACGTATCCCTTATGCCCTGTACTTCCATCTTCTGTGGATATATATATATTCCCTGCATACTTTTTTATTTCATCTACGGCATAACCTTCATTTCTGAATCCTGCATATAAATCGGGCTTGAAACCAGAAAGCCGTTTGCTCAGTTCAACCATAGGCGCAATCCCTATGCCTCCGCATACCAGAGCTATCCTTCCACCAAGCTTTTCTGTATCAAACCCGTTGCCTAGAGGCCCCAGGAGTTGAATTTCCTGTCCGCTTTTTAGCGAAACCAGTTTTTCTGTCCCTCTCCCTGTTTTGGCGCACAGGAAAGTTACGCTGCCTTCATCAACCTCACTGATGCTTATGGGCCTCCAAAGGACGGGTTCCGCATCCCAACATTTAAGCATGAAAAATTGTCCAGGTTTCACCTTGTCCCCCGCTTGTGCTTCCACCACAATTTTATATATTCCGCTGCTTATCTCCTCATTTAAAATTATTCTGGCATTCCTGTACTCCGGCATTATTTTTGCCCTCCCCCAAGTCTTTCGCAGGCTGATGCTATTTCCTCCCTCATCCTAAGAACCTCTAGTCTTGAACACTCATCAAACCTTCTGCTGCCGCCCTCTGCCTTCTTGTAGGCCAGGAGTACGGACCTTGATGCATTTACTATGCCTCCGTTTCCATTCTCAAGGTACATGGCAACATCTTCTGCTCGGCCGCCCTGTGCTCCGTAGCCCGGTATCAGAAAGAACATGCTCTTGAAGAGCCTTCTCATCTCAAGGACTTCCTCCACCTGTGTGCAGCCCATTACTCCTCCAATGGAGCTGTAGCCGCAGCTTCCGATATATTCTTCTCCACAATGACTTACCATTTTCCCTACATTACTATACACTCTGCTGCCATATTCATCCTTTATATATTGAATATCTTCAGCACCTTTGTTTGATGTTCTTACAAGTAC
>JAUZPH010000566.1 GCA_030706065.1 Bacillota bacterium
CAGATCCTTTACAGTGAAGGAGACCGTAGACTTTTTTTCAATGCTGGGCCTTCCGCTTACAACACTGGAGGATGGAAAGATGTATCCCTTATCCCTGCAGGCTTCCTCCGTTCTGGATATAATACGGATGGCTCTTGAGGAGAGAGCCATCCCTGTGTACACAAATTGCAAGGTTACCGAAATCAAGCCCTTAAAATCCGGCTTCAGGGTCACGGCTAAAACTACCGACGGTGATGCTGTCTATGAATGCCAGAAGCTGATCTTATGTACTGGCGGAAAGGCTGCCCCTGCCACGGGTTCCGACGGTTCGGGCTATAATCTCGCAAAGGCCCTGGGCCACAGTATCCTTCCTTCTTATCCTGCCCTGGTGCAGCTGAAGCTTGACTACAGAAACTTAAAGGCACTGTCCGGTATAAAATTTGACGGTTATGCGGAGATGATAATAGATGACAGAGTTCTAAGAAAGGAATTTGGAGAGATATTATTTACGGATTACGGAATTTCCGGACCGCCGATACTGCAGTTGAGCCGGATAGCCTCCCACAGCCTTGCTGTCCATAAAAAGGCGGCTTTGAGAATAAATATGATGCCTGGCTTTGAAGCCGAGGAACTTGATAACTTTTTGGAGAGCCACAAAGCTCTTTTCGGACACAGAAGCCTCATGAACGCCTTTATCGGCATCATCAACAAGAAGCTCATACCAATTATACTCAAGGAAGCAGGCATTGATGATATTCATAAGCCCCTCTGGGAGCTCACCTGGAAGGAGAAGCACAACCTACTGCGGCTGCTTCACAGCTGGGAATTTACTGTAAACGGCACAAACCCCTTCAGCAATGCTCAGGTAACAGCCGGAGGAGTGAATACAGAGGAGGTAGACAATATTACCCTTGAATCAAAGATACACACGGGCCTGTATTTTGCAGGAGAACTTCTTGATGTGGACGGAGACTGTGGGGGCTACAACCTCCAATGGGCCTGGAGTTCCGGATATGTCGCCGCCAAAAACTGCTGCATCAGCGGATAAATTTTTGTAGCTAAACCCTCCTTTTCTGCATATTGTAAAGGGAAAGAACCGGCACTATGGATATTTGTGCCGCTTTAAGAATAAGGAGGCCTTCTTAATGTATTGTCCTTACAGTAACCTGTACAGAAATTCCCGGTTCAGCTTCGCCAGTACCGAAGACTTGATAGGTGAAGCTACCCGTATGAATTCTCCCGATAACCCCATCACCGTTGTTCCCAAAGAAATCAAATCCAGTAACGAAAAGATTAGAGAAAATCTGAGGATTCCGGTACTCAGGGGCTCTGTAAAGCCGGAGGTTATAAACTTTATAAACTCAAACATGAGTGAAGATATTATGGAATTTAAAAGGCAGATGGAAGAAGCGGCGGATGAACATGCCATGAAGGCAAAGCTTGCAGGCAGGCCTGTGGTGCCCTACGATATTTCAAATATATACTCCATAACATACAATAAAAACGGCATAATCAGCATATCCGTCATCTACGAAGAAATCCTTGACGGAAAGAGCTATTATATCAGAGCAACCTACAACTATGATACCAACAGCGGAAAGTCCCTGTCGGTGCTTGACCTGTTCAAACCCGGTGTTGATGCCAAAACTCTCATAAATTCGGAAATAATGAGGGAACTGAGGGCAAATCCTCAGAATTATTTCCCCGGTGCCATCAAAAACTTTAAAGGGATAGCGGATGACCAGCCTTTTTATATAGACAACAACAACCTCGTTTTATTCTTTGGCTTCAATGAGATTGCCCCTGTGGCATCTCAGATACCGGCTATAAGCATTCCCCTTTCCAGATTCAGAACCGCTCTTAAGCCTCAGATACTCAGAAGCAGTGACTAAATGTTAGGCTGGCCATATAAAAACTCCCCGAAAAAACCGAATTCGGTTGTCCGGGGAGTTTTTTCCGTCCGATTGTAACTTTATTCATACCCTATCGTATCAAATATATAGATATTTATATATATGCGAGGTGTATCATGAACTATATTCAAAGGAAGCCGATACAGCGTTCAAGGCTGAGGCTTTTCCTCGGCAGGACCTTTTATACATGGAGAAAATACATAAGCTGGCACCTGACAACAAGGAAGTTTGCCTCCAAATATGAAAACGGGAAATTGGAGCACGTTGTCTTCACCCATCATACCCCCTTGATCAGAAGACTTCAGAATGTTGATATGTACCTTCAGTATAATAAAGTAACGAATCTGAGGCTTGCCTGTGAAAGACTAAATGGTGTTATCATAAACCCCGGTGAAACCTTCTCCTACTGGCGGCTTATTGGCAGACCAACCTATAAGAAAGGCTATCTGGACGGATTGGTGCTTTGCGCTGACGGAACCTTCAAAGCCGGGGCCGGCGGAGGCCTCTGTCAGATGTCGAACCTCATTTACTGGATAACACTGCATACTCCTCTGACAGTTACCGAAAGATACCGCCACAGTCATGATATATTCCCCGATGTGAACAGGACTCAACCCTTTGGCAGCGGTGCCACTTGTGTTTACAATTACTTCGACCTCCAGATACTTAATTCAACAGAAGATGACTACCAGCTTATTGTATATCTTGACGACGGAAGCCTTCATGGTGAATGGCGCTGCTCAAAACCTGCCCCTTTTAAATATGAGGTTTACGAACGGGAACATTCCATAACCTCCGGGCTTTGGGGCGGATATATCCGAAATAACCTTATACATAGAAAAGTGTATGATAATTACGGTAAATTCATAAAAGACGAACTTGTAGCAGAAAACCATGCCTTGATGACATATGCTCCATTTCTGGAGGCGGCACAATCCCTGAATGCCGGGATTTAAAAAATGGCGGTACTCATGAAGACAGGTTATCTGATGCCAAAAAAACAGCAGACGGGGCCTTGTGGAAGACATTGTCTATTGACAGCC
>JAUZPH010000567.1 GCA_030706065.1 Bacillota bacterium
GGGATATGCTTTATGAGGCCATTTATGTAGAGGAGCCATTAAGAAAAGGGCCTAAGGAAGAACTTTTAGCTATAGAAGGAATAGCACACTATGTCAGGGATTTCGGTGAAAGGCCCTTTGATAGAGGTTACATAGTGGAGGATGAAGGGGGAAATCCCGTCGGAGCAGTTTGGTACAGGGTTTTCAGCTCCAATGATAAGGGGTATGGTTTTATGTGCGAGGATATTCCTGAGGTGAGTATAGCTTTAAAGCCCGAAGCCAGAGGCAGAGGTAGAGGCATGGAATTGATGGAGGCCATAATAGAAGAAGCAAGGTCCGATGGTTTTGTGGCTTTGTCCCTCAGTGTAGATCCCGGAAATGCCGCACTGAGATTATATGAGAAGTTTGGCTTCAAGAAGGTGGGGACTTCAGGTACGTCCCTGGTGATGAAACTGGATTTAAAATAGAGGAAAGGCTTGAAAGGCAAGCAGCTGTCAGGTAAATGGCAGCTGTTTTTGTTTTAATGCTTACTGAATAAAATATGTGATAAATGTCGAATAATTTAAAGGATTTCAAAGATTTATGTAGAATTATATTATCGCATATAATTATGTGATAGTGGTTGGTTAAAATAAGGGATACGGGGGAGAAAAATGTTCAACTCACTGAAGAAAAAAATCATTGCAGCTATTACTTCAATAATAGTAGTATGTACCCTGGTTTTCATGATTATGTCCATTTATGAAGCCAAAAAAGCAGTTCAAAATCAGATGATGGATGACGGCAGCACACTGATTACTCAGATAAACAGTCAGTTAAAAGAGTACAGCCTAAAAGACAAAGATACAATAAGGGCAATTTTTAAAAATGTTGCTGACGAAAGCAAGGGTAACATAACTTATATTTCCATTGTGGATCCAAAGATGAATATGCTTGTTGGAAGTGATGAGAGCGGTTCACAGGCTTCAGGAAATGACAGTGCCGGCGGAAGCAGTTCTACAGATGCAGTTAGTTCGGCAAGTGCCACTGAAGACAGCAGCAGTGTTTCAGATGCCATAAAGACTGAAAAAACCTCAGGCTTTATTTTTGAGAACCATGGCGAGAAGGTATATAACGTATCCATGCCCTATTACGATTCGGCAAATCTGGTTGGAACAATAAATATTGGTATTTCCCTGAAGGGAATGAACGGTATTATTTCCGGTGGCCTGCTAGAGACAGCTGTGGCAGCAGCAGTCATTCTGGCAATTGCCATATTAGCCTCTGTCATAATTTCAGGAAATCTTACAAGGCCTCTCAATAGTATAGTTGATAAGCTTGATGACTTTGCAGCAGGGGACTTTACTTTGGAATTCACCAATAAAAGCAGGGACGAGACAGGACGACTGACAAGGGGACTCAATAATACAGTGACTGTTCTGAGGGAAACTCTGCAGGGAATAAAAAGTACCGTTGCGGAAATGAACCGTGTTTCAGGAGAACTGACCTCCTCCGGAGAGGTTGCCGCCTTATCGGGACACACGGTGCAGGCTGCATTAAATGAGGTATTCCAGGGAGTAAGTGACCAGAACATGAATATTTCCGATATGGCAGCGGCCTTTGAAGGCTTCAGCAGAACTTTGGATCATATCCAGGTAAAGTCCGAGGAAGTGGTGGACAACAGCAGGAGGATAAAAGAAAATGCAGATACGGGCTCCGAAAATCTTGGGCAATTAATTAACTCTATAAGTGATGTCAGGAATTCCTTTGGCGCAGAAGAGGAGAAGATTCAGATATTGAGTACCTATATGGGCAAAATAGGCGACATCACCGATGTGATAAACAGTGTAGCGGGACAGACAAACCTTTTGGCACTGAACGCAGCCATTGAAGCGGCAAGAGCAGGTGAAGCGG
Organism: Bacillota bacterium; assembly: GCA_030706065.1. GTDB lineage: Bacteria > Bacillota > Clostridia > Clostridiales > Clostridiaceae > JAEZDX01. The sequence goes on from JAUZPH010000567.1 coordinate 1,873, forward strand.
GAAGAGGCTTCTCCGTAGTGGCGGATGAAATCCGGAAGCTTGCTGAACAGGTTATGGAATCCTCAAAGAGTATAAACAGCCTCATTCAGATAGTCAGAAGCAGCAGTGAGGATGTGACTTCACATACAAGAGGTATATCGGACAAGATTAATGGACAGGTCGCCATTCTTGAAGGCACCGTTTCATCCTTTAAGGATATTCAGGAAGAAGTAAACAAATCCCTCCTTCAGATGGACGATACCTATAAGCTCATAGAAGGCACAGTTAAGGAAAAGGATAAAATAACAAACAAGGTAGAGGCTTTGTCAGGAATATCCGAGGAGTTATCTGCATCAGCGAGAGAGATTTCAGCCGCAGCTGATGAGCAGACATCGAATATAGACAATCTGTCTGAGCTTGCCAGGGCTCTGGATACTGTAGCAGACAATCTGACAGGCAGTGTAGATAAATTCAAAATATAGAGATTAACAAATAGGCGGCTTTTCACAGCCGCCTTTAATTTATATTGCTTATTGAATATCAACTTTTTTCTTTCTCTGCACTTCCTTAGCTGACTTTGGAAGCTCAACCTTCAAAACACCATCTTTGAAACTGGCTTTAATATTATTTTCATCGATGTTGTCTACATAGAAGGCCCTTCTGAACTCTCCGTAATGTCTTTCACGCCGTACATAGTTATCCTTTTTGTCCTCTATGTTGTCTTCCCTCTTTGCAGAAATTATTAGGTAGTTGTTTTCGTATTCGATATTTACTGCCTCTTTCGGTACTCCCGGCAGGTCTGCGTCAATAACATAAGAGTTCTCATTTTCCTTTAAGTCAACTCTGAAGGATTTGCCCATAAAAGTGGAGGGCATTAAAAAGTCATCATCAAAGAAGCTGCCGAAGAAGTTATCAATGAAGTCTTCTCCCCTTTTTCTCAAACCATTATTTCTTCTGAAAGGAACCATTTCAAACATAATTAATACCTCCTTATTTAAATGTTTTAATTATCTTTGATTTTATAATACTATGTAGGTCAAAGAAAGTCAAAGGTAAATACTTTGAAAATTTAAATATAA
>JAUZPH010000568.1 GCA_030706065.1 Bacillota bacterium
CCATCTAAAGGGGCTGCTGCAAGCGGTGCATTAACAATCCACTTTTGCAGCAGCAGTCCCATCTATACATATGGTACATGCTGTATAGTGCGGGAAATATATTTGCTAAAGCCTGAATAAGGCTCTGTTCCAAAATAGTGGTAGATGTGTCTATTGGACAGGCAGTGTATTCATGCACATGATGTTTCCGGCATGGAACTTACAGACCTAAGGTCGCAAACTCTGAGCCATGTATTGCTGAAGGCCACAACCAGGAGCATCTCAATTACGCTGAAGCCCGTCTTACAAGCCTTCCTCAGGTAGTTCCACTTCAGCCATGTTATATAGTTGTTGAGATATTTTGTGGCAACACCGTTAAATCCCACCAGAAACCTTTTTAGTTCCCTTCCGAAGGACTTGGCCTTTTGATTATGGTAGGCTTCTTCTACCACCTGGTTTGAGAATGCAAGCTTATAAAGCTTTAAGTCAAGTTTCCTTGCAACGGTTATGTAGCCAGAATTATTATTTGTGCAGATGGTGGAACCTGTTTTTATCCTATTTTCGAGAAGGCTCATGAGATCCTGAATGTTTGGTCTTTTTATTCCGGTAACCTGAGAAAAGATGCCTTCACCCCTGTCCAGGCAGCAAATAATTCTTACTCTTCTTACTGTATAGGTTTCCGACAACTTTACCCCACGTTTTCTAGGCGGCCTTCCCATATGAAATTCCTCATCCTTTGAATGATTCCCTTTAAAGCTTTCCGATATGGCTGTTTCGTCAATCTCAACAATCCCTGAGAGATTGTCTTTAAACTCCAATTTTAGAGCATTTAATATTTTATGTCTCCAGTAAAAGGAGGTTTTCATATTTATACCAACTACGGCGGCGGACTTTCGTATTGACATGCCTTTGGCCATGCACTCCATGTAGAGAAGCCACTGTTGAACTGTTTTTTTACTGCATCTTAAGGGAGATTTTGAAGGTATGACAAAGATTCTTTTGCAGTTCTTGCACCTGTGACGCTGTTTACCCAGTCTGTTTCTGCCGCATTTGATGATAGAGGACCCACCGCATTTTGGACAGACCAAAGGCACATCATGACTTCCTTTGTGCTGCTTCTCCTCCGATACTGCCGTTTCACGAGGTAATAGAACATTCTTCAAATACTTTATTTGTGATGGTTTTAGTGATTTTATAGCTTCAAAAACTTCACCGGCTTTATTGATTTCATTTGACATCTGTGTCACCTCTAACTCAATGGATATGATATAGTTAGATTATTGACACATTGAGCTTGTCTAAATCAGTGTGTACCACTAATTTACAACATAGCCATAGTCAGCGTTATAGATATATTTTCTCATTCCATATTTTTTCTTGAGTATGTTCAAAAGGAGCTGTGCATAATGTATCTTCATTCATTATGTACAGCTCCCTTTATATACTTTTCTATTTATATATTTGTCTGTTTATATATTTATAATGAATATTACAGTGTGCTTATCTTCTTAAAGGAAGCCTTTAATGCAGGATAAAGCTCATTATAAACTCCATAAACCTTGTTGTATTTCTCAACATTCTCCGGTATTGGGGAAACAGCTTCTGTAACCTTTATGAGCTTAGCACAGGCTTCGTCTACACTGCTGAACTGGCCGCAGCCAACTGCAGCAAGTATTGCTGCTCCATAAGCCGGTCCTTCGGAAGCGTTTATGCATACTACAGGTGCATTAAGTATATCCGCCAGTGTCTGTCTCCACAGAATGCTCTTTGATCCGCCGCCGCTTACACGGACTTCCTTAATTGGCACATTGAGTTCCTTTAGTATTTCAAAGGAATCCCTTAGGCCGAAGCATACGCCTTCCAAAACGGCTCTGGTCATGTCTCCTCTATTGGTAGTCATGCTCATTCCAAAGAACACTCCCTTTGCATACGGGTCGCTGTAAGGTGTTCTTTCTCCCATCAGGTATGGCAGGAATACAACTCCGTTGCTGCCAGGTACGCTCTTGGCTGCCTCTGCCAGTAATACCTCAAAGGTATCTCCCTGTACATCCTTGTTTAGTTCATCAACCCACCACTTCAGGCAGGATGCTGCTGAAAGCATAACTCCCATCTGATGGTACTTTCCGTTGGCATGGCAGAAGGAATGCAGTCTGTTGTTCTCATCAACCTCATAGTCCGCACTGCTGGCAAATATAACTCCGGAGGTTCCAAGGGCAGCGGAGATTATACCTTCGCTTACAGTTCCGGTACCAACTGCACCGGCAGCCTGGTCTCCTGCACCGCCTACAACGATGGTATCCTCTGTGAGTCCGGTATATCCGGCAACTTCCTTAAGAAGGCTTCCTGTTGGCTCCCAGGATTCGTAGAGCTTCGGAAGCATGGCTTCAGTTATTCCTACTATGTCCAGCATTTCCTTTGACCAGGTTCTGTTCTTGACATCCAAAAGCAGCATTCCTGATGCATCGGATACCTCTGTAGCTATATTTCCGGTAAGCTTGAACCTTATGTAATCCTTTGGCAGCATTACATACTTTATCTTTGCAAAAAGCTCCGGCTCATGCTTTTTCATCCACAATATCTTTGGTGCAGTAAAGCCTGTGAGAGCCATATTACCGGTATATTCGGAAACCTTTGCCTGGCCTATAACTCCATTCAGGTAATCACATTCATCCTGTGTTCTCTGATCGCACCAGAGAATTGCAGGTCTTATTACTTCATAATTTTCATCCAGTGCTACAAGTCCATGCATCTGGCCGCTGAAGCCTATACCCTTAACGCTTGCTCCATCAACTCCGGCTTTAACCAATAATTCCTTAAGGCCGTCCTTAACTGCAGCCCACCAGTCCTCAGGTTTCTGCTCTGCCCAGCCCGGCTTTGGGAAAAATACGTCATATTCCTTTGACAGTGAGCTTGTAACCTTTCCTTCATCACTCATCACAACAAG
>JAUZPH010000569.1 GCA_030706065.1 Bacillota bacterium
AAGGCAGTACCGAAGGTATTGGCGTTCAAGGACTATTTAAAAAGATTTTCAGTATTTTTTCATAGGCGGGGATAGAATGGCAAACATCAAATTTCTTATTAACAGCAGAATTGAGATATTAGAAGATGACAAGGTGTATAAAAGTATTATACAGGATTTGACGGATGGATATATTGCTATAAGTTTACCTGTAAGAGAGGGTATGTACATGACACCGTCCCAGGGGGAAAGACTTGAAGTACTATATTATGACAGCTTGAACGTTTATAAGTTTGAGACGGTTGTGGAAGCAAGAAGTATCGAAAATAACATCCACCAGCTGTTGCTCGGATACCCGCAGAATGTGGTTATTGTACAGAGAAGAAGGTTTGTAAGAGTTGATGTAGCCTTTTACGTCAACTGTGCAAGGGTGGATAAGAAGGGAAACAAAATCGAATTAAGCAGCCAGCAGCCATTTAAAGGTATTATGCTGGATATAAGCGGCGGAGGGTTTAGAATCTCAACGGATTACAGGTTAAGCCTCCATGATACTATAGTAACTGAAATTCCATCTGATAACGGAAATATAGAGGTTGTTGGTGAAGTTGTTAGATTAGAGAGAGCAATAGATGGGAAATACCTCTGTGGGATAAGTTACGTGGAAATCAGCGAAAGAATCAGAGATCGGATTATACAGTATATATTTACCTTGATGAGGAAACAGCGTAAAAATGTCTAAGCCTTAAAACAGGTGGGGAGGAACTATAAAGATGGAACTTGCAGATGAACTGGATGTCCGTGAACAACTGGTTAAAAAGTATATACCATTAGTTAAATATATTGCATCAAGGGTCATTATCGGAAAAGGCAGGTATATTGAGTATGATGATCTGATAGGGTATGGCATGGTGGGGCTTATGGATGCCATTAATAAATTTGATGTTACCAAGGGTATGAAATTTTCCACATATGCATCCATAAGAATCAAAGGAAGCATGATTGATGAAATAAGGCGCAACAGCCCAATATCAAAAGGTGCGATGGATAAGCTTAATATGTATAACGACGCTGTTGAGTTCCTTCAAAAGAGTTTTCTAAGGGAACCTAATGATAATGAAATTGCAAATCATCTTGGTTTATCTAAGGATGAGGTTTCGGAAATAGAAAACTATATCAATTATATATCCCAGGTTTCATTAGAGGACATGCTATACTCAGAGGATGATGAGATGGAACTGAAAGGTACAATAGAAGATAAAAATAGTCCAAGCCCTGAGAAAACCCTTGAGGAGAAAGAAGAATTGGAGTTTCTTTCAAAGGCTATTGAAGCACTTAATGAAAAAGACCAGCTGGTACTTTCATTGTATTATTATGAAGGAATGACATTAAAGGATATAGGTAGAGTTCTGCAGGTATCCGAATCCAGGGTTTGCCAGCTTCACAGCAGGGCTATCGTGCACTTAAGGAAGGCTTTAAAAAAACTAAAATACGATTATCTTGAATAGGCGGGTGTAAATATTTATAAACGCTATAGAATTGGAGTGATTATATGGCAGTAATTTTGATACTGTTAGGAATCGTCCTTGTCATTTTCAGTTCCTATTCCATTGTCAAAGAGAGTACCGGTAATGAGGAACGGGGCTTTTCAAAAGTACTGAAGACTGAAGAAAAGAATGTAAAAAGTATTGATTTTACCATAGTAGAGATGAGGCGTGAATTTGCCGAGACCATAATGGAACTTCAAATGGATATTTTGAATTTAAAGGAAAAATTGGATTTGGATGATTCTGAAGAAAACGTTAAGGAGAAAGAGGAAGAAGAAAATCCAATACAGCCTGATAGTGAAGAAAAACTCACGTTAAATGGTGTTAAGATAAATGATATCAGTCGACTTCTGAATGAAGGGTATACATTGGATGATATATCTGAAAAATTAGAGATAAGTAAGGGGGAAATACTATTAATAAAAGACTTATATCTAAAATAAAATCTGGTTTCAGAGTCATTTGTGATAAACGAACCATCATGGGCATAGGAATAGGCTTGATTATTGCTGCATCGATTATGGCGGCATTTGGCAGCAGCCGCAAATATTCAGATGCGGAAATTGAGCAAAGGGCAAGAGAAATGGGCATGGAATACAGTACGGATTTTAAAGTAATAAATAAGGATGTGAAAAAATGATACGAGGGCTTTATACAGCGGTTTCGGGACTGATAACCCAGGAAGCTAAGCAGGATGTAATCACCAATAATCTGTCTAACGCAAACACAAGTGGTTTTAAATCAGATAACCTTGTTGTCAAGAGCTTTAATGATGTTCTGATTCAAAATACCGACAAGACTTCTGCAGGACGAAATGTCAACTCTGTAATCGGAAGCCTTTCAGGCGGGAGTGAGATAGATGAAACCACAACGGATTTTTCACAGGGACTGCTCCAGGCTTCCGATAGTGATACTGACTTTGGCCTGGACGGGAAGGGTTTTTTTACGGTAAATAGAGGCTCTACTACATATTATACAAGGGATGGCAGTTTCCATGTGAACAATATGGGGTACCTTGTTAACAGCAGTGGAGACAATGTAATGGGTATAAGCAAGCAGACCGGTTTGCTGGAGCCTATTTATGCAGGAAATAAAAAGCTGACTTCCGATGACAATAATGGCATATATCTGGACGGAACTCCTGCCTATGATTTCAATATTGCCGATTTTTCCGATTACAAGTCACTGCAGAAGTCTGGGGACAACCTTTATTCAGGCAGTAATCCCATTGCTTCAACAGCAGTGGCAAAGCAGAACACCATAGAGAAGTCAAATGTTAATGTAATTAATGAAATGGTCAATATGATGACTGTCATGAGGACTTTTGAATCGAATCAAAAGGTTCTTCAGTCAATGGACGAAACCTTGGGCAAGGCAGTAAATGATGTTGGT